>JAYUPP010000150.1:0-4206 GCA_043760045.1 Betaproteobacteria bacterium | reverse complement strand
CCTGCTTGAAGGGTTGCTTAGCTTGTTCAGCACAGCCACATCGCACAGACTAGGCGTTCTTGTTCGTGAGCAGTTTTTGTGTTTCGCACGCTGCAAGATCGAATGTTCCCCATTGAAAGGAAAGAGATGAAGTTCAAGACTTGGCCGCACGCACTGTGCGCAATCGCATTGGCCACAGCCGCAGTGCTGCCCGCACACGCCGACACGCTTACTTTTGACGACATTGCGCCGGGCACCATCCTGTTTCCGGGTGACAGCGTCATTCAGCAGGGCTATTCCTTCACGGCATTTGACGGCCCGGGCGTGGTGGACACCGCAGCCGCCTTCGGCCCTGGCGTGGGCCTGGACCTGGCGGGCCCAATCGGCAATCCCGGCCCGTTCTACATCGGCCTCAACGACAGCTTCGTGCAGATGCGCGCGGTCGGCAATCGCGTCTTCCGCATCACCAGTTTGGACTTCGGTTTTGTGTCGGCGCTGACGAATCTGTTCAACCCCGGCGACGTGCCCGGTTTCCTGATTGCGGCTTATGAAGACGGCAGCGGCGCCTTCGGTGCCGAAGCGTTTTCATTCGGCGCCGCCGATGCCAACGGCGAGTTCAGTTTCCAGACCGTGGGCGGGGCTGGCGCCGGTGCGCTGGCCGGCGGTGTGCGCGTGGTTGACTTCTTTGCCTGCACCGCAGACGCCAACGGCCAGTGCGCAGCCGTGAACAACAACTTCAGCCAGTTTGCGCTGGATAACATCCAGGTGGTGAACGCTCCCGGTTCGTTGGCCTTGGCACTGTCCGCGCTGGCGCTGACCGCCGGTTTCAGCCGCCGCAAGGCCTGAAGCACCCTGGCCATCCTGACTTTTCCAAGTCAAACCGATCGCAAACCAAGCCTGAGCCATCAGCAGGAGAGTTTTAATGAGAGTGAACAAAATAGCGCTGGGTGCAGCGTTGTTGGCAACGGCTTTGACGGTGGGTGCACAAAGCGCCCAGCGCAAGCCCTACATCGTGCAGATTTCCGAAGCCCCGGCTGCCGCCTACGAAGGTGGCCTTTCCGGCCTTGCCGCCACCCGGCCCGCTGCGGGCCAGCGCATCAATGTGCAAGCGCCTGCGGTGCAGGCTTATCTGCGGCACCTGAATGCCAAGGTTGACGGCGTCACCGCGGCCGTGCCCGCCGCGCGTGTTTACCACCGCTACAACGTGGCCTTCAGCGGCTTCGCCGCCCTGCTGACGCCCGATGAGCTGAACAAGCTGACGAAGACGCCGGGTGTCAAGGCCATTGAAGCCGATCAGGCGATGCGCCAGAACACCAGCTACACAACATCCAGCTTCCTGGGCCTGGACGCCACCGGTGGTGCCTGGTCGCGCACCGACAGCGCCGGCCGTGCCGTCAGGGGCGAAGGCGTCATCATCGCGATGGTGGACGGCGGCATCTGGCCGGAAAACGTGTCGGTTTCCGACAAGGTGGATGTCAACGGCAAGCCGGTGCCTTACCACGCTGCCGGCACTGTGGTCTATGACCCTCTGCCCGTCGGCCGCTACAAAGGCATCTGCCAGGCCGGCGAAGCCTTCACCGCCGCCATGTGCAACAACAAGCTGGTGGGTGCGCAGAACTTCAACGCCTCGGTGAAGAGCGACCCCAGACTACCTGTACTGGTGAACGAGTACGACTCGCCACGCGACGCTGGCGGCCACGGTACGCACACGCTGACAACTGCCGGTGGCAACGCGAACAGCGATGTCTCGGTGTCGGGCTCCCAATTCACGCTGAGCGGCGTGGCGCCACGGGCGCGGCTGGCGGCCTACAAGGTGTGCAACCAAATCGTTCAGCCTGACGGCACCGTCAACGGCAGCTGCTATACCGGCGACTCGATGGCCGCCATCGACAAGGCCGTGGCCGACGGTGTGGATGTCATCAATTTCTCCATCGGCGGCAGCGAAACTTCGGTCAACGGCCTGGTTGCGCAAGCGATGAAGGGCGCCACCAAAGCCGGCGTGTTTGTGTCGGCGTCTGCAGGCAACAGCGGCCCGGGCAACACCGTGGCGCACATCAGCCCCTGGGTGGCCACGGTGGGCAATTCCACCCACGACCGCTATACCGAAGCCACGGTCACACTGGGCAGTGGTGCCACGGGTGCTGGTGCGTCTTTCCAGACCTCGGGCTTTCTGGCCACTGCGCTGATCTGGGCGCGTGACGCGGGCACCGGTGCTGCCGCGGGCGCAGGCACAAACCAGGCGTTGTGTCTCGGCGCTGCCGATGCCGTTGCGCCCTTGCTCGACCCAGCCAAGGTGACGGGCAAGGTCCTGGTCTGCGACCGCGGCGGCAATGTGCTGGTCAACAAGGTGGCGAATGCCAAGGCAGCGGGTGCCGTGGCCGTCATCATCCTGAATCGGCCGGCAGAAGGCGCCGTGGCCGCATCGGGCAACACCACCCCGTTGATCGTGGGTGTGTTGCCGGTGGTGCACATGGCGGCCAGCAACTTCACGGCCGTGACCACCGAAGCCCGCCGCACGGGCGGCACCGCAGCTTTTGGCCCTGGTTTGCAAGTGGCGGGTGTGGTCGCGCCGGTGATGGCCACCAGCTCGTCGCGCGGTCCGAACAAGGGCGATGCCAACATTATGAAGCCCGACATCACGGGCCCGGGCACCGACATCATCGCGGCTTATGTGCCCGAGAACTTGACGCAAGAAGAGCGCGCCGCGCTGATTGCCGGCACGGTCATCGGTCGCCAGGGCGCCAACATGATCAGCGGCACGTCGATGTCGGCCCCGCACGTGGCTGGCGCGGCAGCGCTGTTGAAACAGTTGAACCCGACCTGGTCGCCATCGGCCATCAAATCGGCGCTGATGACGAGCGCTGCACAGTCGGTGAAGGTGGCTTCGGGCGCTGCCGATACCAACCGCTTCGGGTTTGGTGCCGGCCACCTGAACCCGAACGCTGCGCTTTCCACGTCGGTGGTCTACGACATCGCCCCGGCCAACTACGACGCCTACAACGCCGGCACGCTGCCCAGCCTGAGCCTGAACTTGGCGTCCATCTCGGCGGCCAACATCTTGGGCTCCACCACCGTGACAAGGCGCATCACCAACGCCGGTGCGGCAGCGGTCACGCTGAACGCCACCTCGGCGTTGACGGGCTTCAGTGTTACGGTCAACCCAGCTTCGCTGACGCTGGCCCCCGGTGCCAGTGCCAACTTCACCACCACGTTCACCCGCACCGACGCGCCGTTCAACACCTACCGATTCGGCAACCTGACGTGGACCGGTGGTGGCCAGACCATAGCCAGCCCGTTGGTGGCGCGCTCTACTTCGGTGGTGGCCTACGCCGCCGTTGACGACACCCGCGCCGTGGGCAGCCGTATCTTTACAGTGGGAACTGGTTTCACGGGCCCGATGGTCACCACCCCGAGCGGCATGGTGCCCGCCACCCGCACCAGCGGCAACGTAGCTAAAAACGCCGAGGCCTGCACGCCGCTGGTGCTGCCGGCGGGCTCATTGGCCTTGCGTGCGCAGCTGTTCAACAGCGAAACGCAGGCAGGTGCCGCCACTGACTTGGACCTGGACGTCTACAGCGTGGCCGCCAACGGCACGCGCACGCTGGTGGGCAGCAGTGGGGGCGGCGACTCGAACGAAGTGGTGTCACTGGCCAACCCGGCTGCCGGCAACTACCAGGCCTGTGTGTTCGGTTTTGGTACCGTGGGCGCCAGCGCCAACTTCGTGTTGAACAGCTGGGTGGTGGGTGCACCCCCGGGCCCGCAAACGCTGAAGGCGGCAGGCCCGTCCAACGCCAGCCTGGGCGGCACCGCCAGCGTGGTGGCTTCGTGGGCGGTGGCCCCCGGCGCCCGTTACCTGGGCCGTGTGGTCTACAGCCAGACCGTAGGCGGCGCGGCGCTGGGTGGCACGACGATTTTTGTCGATGCCACCAGCAATGCGGCCGCGGCACTGGCCGAAGCACCGGTATTCCGCAACAAAGAACTGCGCTAGCCGCAGAAGTGCACTGACATCACCGCTGCCCGCATGGGCTGCTGGTGACGAAAGAAAAAGGGCCTTGCGGGGCCCTTTTTGCTGCCGCGCAAGCCTCGAACTAACGCAGCAACGCCCCGCCAGCGGGGTTGCGCTGCGTCTGCAGCACGCACAGGCCGGCGGGTGTGCACAGGGCGCCGGGGTCGGGCAGCACTTCGCAGGTCGACATCTCGCCACGCGCCTCCAGTTCTTTCTTGCGC
>JAYUPP010000149.1:0-4211 GCA_043760045.1 Betaproteobacteria bacterium | reverse complement strand
AGCATCTCCTGCTGCGGCACTGGCGACAAGCGGTCGCCCACCACAGCTTCCAGCCGGGTGCTGCTGTTGGTGAAGGTGCTGGGCACCACCGCGCCTGCCGCCACGGCCTGGGCCGGCGCGCCACCGTCACGCACATGTTCGGCCGTGCCGACGTAGCGGCCTTCATAGCCCAGCACTTCTTTGGTGACCGGGTCGAGCAGCGGCACCAGTTGGCGGAAGAGGCGGAAGTCGCGTGCACCAGCCAGGTCGCCGCGCACATAGGCCGTTTCGCCGCGCGACACCATCACGCGGCCTTCTTGCGTGGCCACGATGCGCGGCGCGCGGTCAAGCTCGTTGCTGTTGAACACTGCCGCTTCGGTGAGGAAAGGCCCGATCAGGTGCAACGGGATGGCGGCAATCGCGCCGTCGTCCAGCGCCGACGCGCGCACACGCGGTGACAGCTTCACGGTACCGGGCTCACCGCCACTGGCCACGCGCAGGCGGGCGCGGCCGTCGCTTTTGTCCAGCACCAGCATCTGGCCGGGGTAGATGAGGTGCGGGTTGCGGATTTGCTGCAGGTTCATGCCCCACAGTTCGGGCCAGCGCCAGGCGTTTTTCAGGAACAGCGTGGAAATGCCCCACAGCGTGTCGCCGGGCTTGACGGTGTAGCTGTCGGGTGCGTTGGGTGCCAAGTCAGACAGCGCCACACCGGCTTGTGCAACGCGGCTGGCGGTGTCTCGCCATTCGGGCGTGACCGGCAGGCGGCTGCCTTGTGCGTGCGCGGGAAAGGTGGCCAGCGCCGCCAGGCCCAGCGACAGCAGCGCCGCCGCGCGCTTGAAAAACGGCTGGACGTGCAGATATGACGTCAGGTGCAGGCTGTCCAAGCATCGTTCTCCGAGACGCCTGAGGCAGGCGGTGCAGAATGTCGTGACGGGTGTGGTGCCGGATTTCGGGGCTGTGGTGACGGGCGCAAAACACGCACCGCAGTGGCCGGCCACAATCTTCATATGGTTTCGCAGATTCTGCCCCTAAACCCTTGATGTCGTAAACAAACTGGCGGCGGGGCACCCTGCTTGGTGACCCGCTTGCGGTGCTTTTTCATGCCTTGACAAACGTTTCATGATGCAGGGCAACGCCCTGGACCATGGAACACTTGCACATTCAACCATGGCCCAACTGACGATCCTGCGTTACCCCGATCCCCGGCTGCACACCGTCGCCAAACCCGTGGCTGCGGTGGACGAAGGTGTGCAAATGCTCGCCACCGACATGCTGGAAACCATGTACGCCGCTGACGGGGTGGGCCTGGCGGCCACCCAGGTGGACGTGCACCTGCAGTTGATCGTGATGGACACCTCTGAGGGCCGCGACCAGCCTGTGGTGTTGATCAACCCTGAAATCATCCAGCGCAGTGCAGAACTAGCGGTCAACGAAGAAGGCTGCCTGTCGGTGCCAGCGGTGTACGACCGCGTGGAGCGCAACGCCCGCGTGACGGTGCGCGCACTCGACCGCGAGGGGCAGACTTTCGAAATCGATGCCGAAGGCCTGACCGCCGTGTGTGTGCAGCACGAGATGGACCACCTGCTGGGCAAGGTGTTTGTGGAATACCTCAGCACGCTGAAGCGGGTGCGCATCCGCACCCGGATGCTGAAAAAAGCACGCGAAGAATCTCGGCCCGGTTGAAGCCGCGCTGCAGGCGCCTTCAGCACGAAGACGGCGCACCAAACCCGACGCGCTGAAAATGGCGCAATGAAAATCGCATTTGCGGGCACGCCCGAATTCGCCGCCGTGGCACTGCACGCCCTGCATGCCGCCGGGCACGATGTGGTGCTGGTGCTGACGCAGCCCGACCGCCCGGCCGGCCGCGGCCTGAAGCTGCAGGCCTCACCGGTGAAGCAGCTGGCGCAGCAGTTTGGCCTGCCGGTGGCGCAGCCGCGCAGCTTGCGGCTGGACGGCAAGTTTGCCGAAGATGCTGGCGCAGCCCAGCAGCTGCTGCTGGCCGCAGCGCCCCACGCGCTGGTGGTGGCCGCCTACGGGCTGATCCTGCCGCCTTGGGCGCTGGCACTGCCGCCGCTGGGCGGCATCAACATCCACGGCTCGCTGCTGCCACGCTGGCGCGGCGCCGCCCCCATCCACCGCGCCATCGAAGCCGGCGACCACCACACCGGCATCACCATCATGCAGATGGATGCCGGCCTCGACACCGGCGACATGTGGCTGTCGGCGCCCGAAACCATCCAAGCCGACGACACCACCGGCAGCCTGCACAAGCGCCTGGCCGACCTGGGCGCGCGGCTGGTGGTGCAGGTGCTCGCGGCGTTCGAGAGCCCGGCGCCGCAAGCCGGCCCTGCCCTGGCGCGCCAGCCGCAACCCGCTGAAGGCGTGAGTTACGCCCATAAAGTGAACAAGGCCGAAGCGCAAGTCAACTGGCAAGAGCCGGCCGATGTGCTGGAACGGCGCCTGCGCGCTTTTGACCCGGCTCCGGGCTGCCAGGCGCAGTTGAAGTTGCAGCTGGCGGGCCAGCCGCTCGACTTGAAGCTGTGGCGCGCGCGTGTGGTGGCTGCGCACGGCCAGCCCGGCGAACGCTTGCCAACGGCGCCCGAGCGGCTGCTGGTGGCCTGCGGGCAAGGTGCGCTGGAACTGCTGGAGGTGCAACAAGCCGGCGGCAAACGCATGCCGGTGGCCGAGTTGCTGCGGCGGCTGGCGGCTGCGGGCTGACAGACCGAGGGCTGGATAGCGGTTGCAGTTGCAGTTGCAGTTGCAGTTGCGGTTGCGGTTGCGGTTGAAGCTGCGGCGTCAGCAACTTTTCCCGCTCAAGCCGCCACCGCCAGCGGCCGATACAGCAGGCAGTGTCTATCTCTTGCCGATGAACCCGTTGCCCCAATCCGCCCCCAGGCCCTGGCCCCGTTTGACCGTGCTCTTGGGCGCGGCGTGGCTGCTGGCTGGCTGCGACATGTTGGGCATCGAATCGGCCACGGCCACCGCCGCGCGCAAAGAAGCCGAAAGCAAGGCCATCGGCGCCGGCTGCCGCCATGCAGCGCGTTCGGTCGAGCAGTGTTACGTCACCAACAAACGCGCCGACAAAGCGGCGGTGTTTGCGGGCTGGAAAGAAATGAACGACTACATGCGCGAAAACAAGATCGAAGCCGTGCCGCCACCGCCACCGCCGCCCGCCGATCCGGCGCTGGCCCAGGGTGACGAAACCCCAGCCAGCGACCAAGCAGCAGGCAAAGACACCGGCGGCAAACACTGACTGGCACTGACAACGGCGCTGCAGAGCGCAGCCGCTGCCGGGGGGGGGTGACTACCGCTGGCTTACAGCCGCGCAGACCTGCCCTGCCGCCCCTGCGGCGACAATGCTCGCGTGCCCCCCGCCAGCCCCGCGCCCATCTGGCGCCACCCTGAATTTGCCCGTGGAGCCCGCGAGATGCTGGGCACCGCCATCGGCATCGCGGCCTGGGGCCTGATCACCGGTGTGGCAATGGGCAAAAGCGGCATGCCGCTGCCACTGATGGTTTTCATGTCGCTGCTGGTGTTTGCCGGCAGCGCGCAGCTGGCGGTGCTGCCGCTGATGAGCGCCGGCGCGCCGCTGTGGGTGGTGTGGGCCACCGCGCTGTGTGTCAACCTGCGGTTCATGATCTTCAGCGCGCAGTGGCGACCTTATGTGGCGCACCTGCCGCTCCCGCAACGGCTGCGCTGGGCCTATCTATCGGCCGACATGAACCTGGTGATGTTCATGAAGCGCTTTCCTGAACCGGTGCCGGCGCCCGAGCAGCCGCCTTATTTCTGGGGCGGGGCGCTGACCACCTGGTTCGCTTGGCAGATACCGTCGCTGGCCGGCATTTTTCTGGCCGACGCAGTGCCGCTGCACTGGGGCATCGGTTTTGCCGGCACGCTGGCGCTGCTGGGGCTGGCTTTGTCGATGGTGCAAGGGCGCGCCACGGCGGTGGCGGGCCTGGTGGCCGGCTGTGCTGCAGTGGCGGCTTATGCCCTGCCCTTCAAGCTGAACATCGTGGTCGCCATTGCCACGGCCGTGGCGATGGGGCTGCTGATGGACCACGGCACGCGGCAGGCGGTCAAGCCGACCACAAAACCCATGGACGAGCACCCCTGATGAGCGGCTGGGAAGGTGTGCTTGCGGTGCTGGGCCTGACGCTGCTGACCATCGGCACCCGCGGTGCGTTTTTTCTTCTGAAGCGCGAGCTGCCCATGCCGCAGTGGCTGCAACAGGG
>JAYUPP010000148.1:0-4214 GCA_043760045.1 Betaproteobacteria bacterium | reverse complement strand
ATGGCGCTGGTGGTCGGGTTGGGCACCGTCACGTCGCCCTGCGCAAACTGCACGATCACCGGCTTGGCGGCATGCCCGTGCAGCGGTTGCTTGCGGATGAAGGCGGCATAGCTGACCGGGTTGCCGGCCTGGGTGACCCACTGCGCGCGGTCGACAAACGCGGCAATGTCGCTGGCGCCCGGCACCGTGTTGACCACCGGCGGCAGGTCACGCAAGGGCATGTTCTCGTTGAACCGCAGGTTGAACGGGAAAGGCACGCCGGCGGCTGGCGCCAGGTTCAGCAGCGACGGCGCACGGGTGGCCAGCGTGATCGCCGTCAACACCCGAAACGCCGGGCTGATGCGGGCGATCTCGGTAATGGAACCACCGGGCACATTGGGCACCCCAGCCTTGATGTTGGGCTCGCTGCCCAGCAAGATGGTGCCGTAGATGCCGCCGAAGCTTTGACCCGCGTAGTAGATGCGGTTGGCGTCCAGGTCGACGCTGCCGTCGCCGTCCACATCGACGCCGGTTTCGATCTGGCGCACCAACTGCATGTAGTCAACCACCGTCTGGCGCAAGCCGTCGCGGCTGGCCACGATGGTCGAGGCGCCGCTGGCGTTGACGCCCTCGGTGCTGTCGATGGCGCCGTTGCCGTCTTGGTCAAAGCCGCGCCCGCCGGCGGGCACCACCACCGGCAGCGCCGCGTTGCGCAACACGTTCAGCGTGCCCTGCGCACCACCGCCGTGGCCCACCACGTTGAGCGACACCGTGGCAATGCCGCGTGAGGCCAGCACCGAGGCCACCGTCCACGGCGCGCCGTACATGCTGTCGGTGAAGCCGTGGCCAAACATCGCCACCGGCCAGCCGCCGGCCGGTTTGGTGCCGGCGGGCACGAACACCTGCACGATCAGGTTGTTGCTGCCCAGCGGCTGCGGGTTGCCGGTGAGGGTGCCGGTGGCCGGTATGACCTTGGCCGCGTTTTGGTAGTCCGGGCTGCTGAAGCGGCCGTAGGCCACCTGGGCCACGGCACCGCTCACGACATTGAGTGCCGGCGTGGGCAAAAAGCCAGCCGTGAAGGCCGGGGCCGCACCGGTCTGGCGGTTGAACTGGATGCCCAGCAGGCTGCTCACCGGGAACACCGCGCGCACCGGGCCGGCGCTGGTCAGGCCGATGTTGAAGTCCAGCGCGGCCGGGCTGGCCTGCTTGATCTGGCGGTTGATCTTGACCAGGTCGGCACTGATGCTCTGGGTGGTGAAGACGGTGGCCGCAACCACCTTGTGGCGACTGGCGTGCAGCGCATTGACGGCGCGGCGCAGTTCGCCCCGGTACTCGGCGCCATCCATGTCGCGGCCGTGGGCTTGGCCCAGGTCTTCGCCCCAGCCGCCCGACTTGATCTTCTTGCCGCGCGTGTCGCGCACGCCGTCGGTCACCACCAGCAGGTAACGCGCGTGCTGCTGCAACAGCTGGTCACTTTGGAAGATCAAGGTCTTGGTGGCCACGTCCCAGACGACTTGGTTGATGCCCACGCGATCACCGGCACCTGCGAGTGTGAAGGTGTCACCCAGGTTGAGCAGGAACACGGTGTCGCTGGTCACGGTGGCCAGGTCGATGTCGCCCGTGAAGGGCACGCTGATGCGCGGCTGGGTGGAAAAACCGTCCAGGCGGTTGATCACGTCAACGTCGGCACAGTCGCTGGGCCGCACGGCACAGTCGGGCTTGGGCAGGTTGACGCGGCGCAGCGTGCGCTGGCTGCCGTCGAACACCGTGTAGCGGTTGCTGGGAAAAGGCATGCCGGCCAGGCCTGGGTCGGCACGCACACTGACCGCGTCGCTGCTGGCACTGGCGCCGGTCGGCACCATCAAGGTCAGCGCCAGTGTGGCGCCCAAGGCGATGGCTGAACAGCGGGGCCGCTGTGAAGGGGTGATCATGTCTGTCTCCTGGTTCCGGCCAGCGGTGGGTGGAGCTGCGGCCTGTAAGCCACTGCTTATAGGCCTGGCAACGCGGCGGCGCCTCCGGCCTTTCCCTGCAGTTGTCACCTTGGGGACGCCAGACCCCGCATTCAGGTGGGTCGCATCGGGTCGATTCCTCAGACCGCCGGGAGTACCGTGCCTCGGCACTCGCCAAACCCGATGCGCCGCGCCCCAGGCGCCGTGCAGGCCCCGCGCAAAATCAGGGTGTCGCCATCTTCCAGGAAGGTGCGTTGCTCGCCACTGCTCAACATGATCGGTTGCCGGCCGCCCTGGCTCAGCTCCAGCAGCGAGCCGCCCTGCGCCGGCTCGGGCCCTGACAACGTGCCGGTGCCCAGCAGGTCACCGGTGCGCAGGTTGCACCCACCCACGGTGTGGTGGGCCACCAGCTGGGCCAAGGTCCAGTAAGCGGCGCTGGCGTAGTTGCTGCCGCCCAGGCGGTCGCCAGGGTGCCGGGTTGCCTTCATCTGCGCGGTCTGCAGCCAGGCTTCCAGCTCGATGCCGATGGCACCCCGTTGCCGGTTGGCTTCGCTGTCCAGGTAGGGCAAAGGCTGTGGATACTCAACGGGTCGGGTGAAGGGTTGCCGAAACGGCGCCAGTGCTTCCATCGTCACCACCCAGGGTGAGACCGTGCTGCCGAAGTTCTTGCTGAGAAATGGGCCCAGTGGCTGGTATTCCCAGGGCTGGATGTCGCGCGCGCTCCAGTCGTTGAAGAGCACCAGACCAAAAAGGTGGTCTTCGGCCTTGTCCATGCCGATGCGCTGGCCCAGTTCATTACCGTGCGCCACCAAGGCGCCCAGCTCCAGTTCGTAGTCCAGGCGCCGGCTCGGCCGCAGCGCAGGCTCGGCGGCGTCGGCCGGCTTGATCTGGCCCAGGGGCCGGTGCAGGCCCTGCCCGCTGACCACGATGGACGAGCTGCGCCCGTGGTAGCCGATGGGCACCCAGGGGTAGTTGGGCAGCAAGGGGTTGTCGGGCCGGAACATCTTGCCCACGGTGGTGGCGTGGTGGATGCTGGTGTAGAAGTCGGTGTAGTCGCCGATCGCGCAAGGCAGCACCAACTGCGCGGCCGACTGCGGCACCAGGCAGGTCTCCAGAAAGGGGCCCTGCGTGCTGTCGGCCAACAGGGCTTCGGAAAGGGCCGCCCGCAGCAGGCTCCAGGCCGGCCGACCCATCGCCATGAAGGCGGCCAGATCGCCTGCTGCCAGCGGCTCCAGCAAAGGCTGGACGCCGTCACCCCAAGGGCAAAGTTCAGCCGCCATGCGCAGGTCCAGGATCTGGTCGCCGATGGCCGCACCCACCCGCAGCGGCTCGTCGCTGCCCTGTCGACGAAACCGCGCATAGGGCAGGTTTTGCACTGGGAAGTCGGTGTCGGGCGCATTCGCCGATTCGACCCAGCTGGTCAGGGCGGGGTTGTGGGTGGCGTTGAGCACAGTCATGGTCGGGTGGTCTGAGCGCGGGTTGGGTGGGCGCGGCGTGAATCAGCGCATGTTGAGTCAGGGCAAGCTAAGTCAGCGCGGGCCGAAGGTGTCGCCCAACCCGGCCCAACACTGGGCGTAAGCGGTGTCCAGGACCCCGCTGCCGGTCAGGGCCCAGGCGGTCGGCACGAAGCGGTAGCGGCTTTCGAACATGAAGGCCAGCGTGTTGTCCAGTTTGTGCGGCGCCAGTGGCGCCGCGCTGGCCTTGGCAAAGGCCTCGGTATCGGGGCCGTGCGGCACCATCGCGTTGTGCAGGCTGGCCCCACCGGGCTTGAAGCCTTCGGGCTTGGCGTCGTACTGGCCGTGCACCAGGCCCATGAACTCGCTCATCAGGTTGCGGTGGTACCAGGGCGGGCGGAAGGTGTCCTCGGCCACCATCCAGCGCGGCGGGAAGATCACGAAGTCGCAGTTGGCCGTGCCCGGTGTGTCGCTGGGGCTGGTCAGCACCGTGAAGATGCTGGGGTCGGGGTGGTCGAAGCTGATGCTGCCGATGGTCATGAAGTGCGCGGTGTCGTACTTCACCGGGGCCAGGTTGCCGTGCCAGGCCACCACGTTAAACGGTGTGCCGGGCTGGGTGTTGCGCCACAGGCGGCCACCAAATTTCTTGATCAGCTCATACGGGCCGGCCGGGTTTTCAAAGGCGGCAACGGGCGCGAGGAAGTCGCGGGCGTTGGCCAGACCGTTGCTGCCAATGGGGCCCAGTTCGGGCAGACGAAATGGCGCGCCGTAGTTCTCTGCGATGTAGCCACGGGCGGCGCCCTGCGCTGCTTCGGGCAGGGCCACTTTGAAA
>JAYUPP010000147.1:0-11441 GCA_043760045.1 Betaproteobacteria bacterium | reverse complement strand
CCTGTTGGCCGCGCTGCCCAAAGCCGTATTGAAACGCCGCGTGGCTTCGCTGCGTGCTGATGCGGCGCTGTTCATCGACGCCCTGGACGCCGCCATCAGCGGTGTCTGATACACCCGCCCTGCGGCCGTTGAAGATCCCGCGCTCGGTGCTGGTTGTCATCCACACTGCACAGTTAGACGTGTTGCTCATCGAACGCACCGACCACCCCGGCTACTGGCAAAGCGTGACCGGCTCACTCGACGCCGAAGACGAGCCGCTGGCGCTGACCGCGCGGCGCGAAGTGCAAGAAGAAACCGGCATCAGAACGGGCGTGCTGGAAGACTGGGGGCTGGCGAACGTGTACGAGATCTATCCCCAGTGGCGCCACCGTTATGCCCCTGGCGTGACGCAAAACACCGAACATGTGTTTGGGCTCACGCTGCAGCGCCGCCAGCGCGCGCGCCTGTGCCCACGCGAACACACCGCCAGCATCTGGTTGCCGTGGCGCGATGCGGCAGACCGCTGCTTTTCGCCCAGCAACGCCGAAGCCATCCTGCAGTTGCCCCGTTTTTTGAATGCGGCCCCATGACGCGCCTGAACCCGCTGAATTCAACGCTGTTGCCGCCGCAAACCGGCATCAGCACGCTGCGTGTGGCCACCTACAACATCCACAAAGGTGTGCGCGGCATCGGCCCGCGCAAGCGGCTGGAAATTCACAACCTGGGCCTCGCGGTGGAAGCGCTGGACGCCGACATCGTGTTTCTGCAGGAAGTGCGCCTGTTTCATAACCGGGAGGCGCGTCGTTTTGACCACAGCCACCAGGGCTGGCCGAAACAAGGGCAGGCCGACTACTTGGCGCCCGACGGTTATGAAGTGGCCTACCGCACGAACGCAGTGACACGCCACGGCGAACACGGCAACGCGCTGCTGTCACGCTGGCCGCTGGGGGACATCGGCCACCACGACGTCAGCGACCACCGCTTCGAGCAGCGCGGCCTGTTGCACGTGCCGGTGCTGTGGAACGGCTGCACCGTGCACGCGGTGGTGGTGCACCTGGGCCTGGTGCACAGCAGCCGGCTGCGCCAGGTGCAGCAGCTCGCGAGCTTCATTGAACGTGAAGTGCCGGCCGGCGAATTGTTGGTGGTGGCCGGCGACTTCAACGACTGGGGTGAAAAACTCGACGCCCCAATGGCCGAGCTGGGCCTGCAGCGGGCGCGCGCCGCAGGCTCGGCGCGCGCGGCCACCTTTCCTTCGCTGGCGCCGGTGTTTGCGCTCGACCGTTTTTACCTGCGTGGACTGAACTGCCGCTCGACGATGTCGCCACAAGGCATGAGCTGGGCGCGCATGTCAGACCACCTGCCGCTGGTGGCCGAGCTGGAACTGGCTTGATGGCCACCACCCCGGAAGGCCGCCGCGCTGGCGCGGGTGGCAGCAACCCCAACAACACTGCGGGCCGCCGCAAGCTGGTGCAGACCATGCGCGGCTGGACCGTGGTGCCGGTGCCGCAGGTGTCGGGCGGCAACCGGGTGGAATTGCTGGAAGGCGGCGACATGCTGTTTCCGCGCATGTGCGCCGCCATCGACGCCGCGCAGTCCGAAGTCTGGCTGGCCACCTATATCTTCCACAACGACGCAGCGGCACAGGGCGTGGCCGACGCCCTGAAGCGCGCCGCGGCGCGCGGGGTGGCGGTGCGCCTGGTGGTGGACGGTTTCGGCAGCATCGCCAGCATGAGCCCGGTGCGCGAGCTGTTTGCCGGCAGTGGTGTGCGGCTGGAGATTTTTCGCCCGCTGGACCGCTGGTATTCGTGGCTGCAGCCGGGCCAGTTGCGCCGCCTGCACCAGAAGCTGTGTGTGTGCGACGCGCAGGTGGCTTTTGTCGGCGGCATCAACATCATTGACGACCGCCTGGACATGAACCACGGCATCGCCGAGCAGCCGCGGCTGGACTTTGCGGTGCAGATCAACGGGCCCTTGGCCGCAGCCGTGGGCGCCACCGCGCGCGCCATGTGGACACGTTCGCACCTGTCACATGGCTGGCGCGTGGAAGCACGTGCGCTGGCCCGCAGTGCGCAGCCGGTGGACGATGCCTTGTCGCTGCTGCGCCAACTGCGCGGCGCCTCGGCCCAGCAGCCGGCTGACGCGCGAAATGCACGGCAGGCGCTGCAGGCGCTGCCGCCCATGCGCGCGGCTTTTGTCGTGCGTGACAACGTGCGCCAGCGCCGCGCCATCGAACACAGCTATGTGCAGGCCATCAAACATGCCAAGCACCGGGTGGACATCGCCGTGCCCTACTTCTACCCCGGCCGGCGCTTCAGGGCCGCGCTGCGCAACGCCGGCAAGCGCGGTGTGCGGGTGCGCCTGTTGATGCAGGGCAAGGTGGACTACCTGCTGGCCGCGATGGCCGCACAGGCGCTGTACGACGAGTTGCGCAACTCCGGGGTGCGTGTGTTCGAGTACACACCGGCCTTCCTGCACGCCAAGGTGGCGGTGGTGGACGACGACTGGGCGACAGTCGGCAGTTCGAACATCGACCCCTTGTCGCTGCTGTTGAACCTGGAAGCCAACGTGGTGGTGTACGACGCTGAGTTCTGTGCCGCGCTGGCGCGCCGCTTCGACGCGGCTTTCGAGGTTTCCACCGAAGTGCTGGGCCCGCCGGCACGTACCGGCTTTCGTGGCTGGCTGCACCGCACGCTGGTGGCCTGGGGTGCTTACCTGTACCTGCGCGTGGCGGGCATCACGGGCCGGTATTGACGTCGCATTTTTGCTTCGCCTTCACGCCGTGCTCTGCGCCGCAGGCGCTGCGGTGGCAGCGGGCCGGCCGGCCAGGCGCCGTTTGAAAAACTGGATCGCGTCGTCAACGTAAGTAAACACCACCGGTATCACCAGCAGGCTCAGAAATGTTGACGTGATCAGGCCCCCGATGACGACGATGGCCATCGGCGCACGGAAGCTCGGGTCGGTGCCCAGGCCCATGGCAATGGGCAACATGCCAGCGGCCATGGCGATGGTGGTCATGATGATGGGCCGCGCCCTTTTGTGGCAGGCGTCCAGGGTGGCTTGCCAGCGGTTCATGCCGTGGTCGCGCCGCGCCATGATCACGTAGTCCACCAGCAGGATCGAGTTCTTGGTGGCGATGCCCATCAACATGATGAGACCGATCATGCTGGGCATCGACAACGCGGTCTGGGTGACAAATAGCGCCAAAAACGCGCCTGGAATCGACAGCACCAGCGCGCCCAATATCGTCACCGGCTGCACGAAGTCTTTGAACAGCAGCACGAGCACGATGTAGATGCAGAGCACGCCCGTCAGCATGGCCAGGCCGAAGCTCTGGAACAGCTCGGTCATCGCCTCGGCGTCGCCGATTTCGGTTTGCATCACACCCGGCGGCAGCTGCCGCAGGCTGGGCAGCGCCAGTGCTGCGTCTTTCACCGCGCCCAGCGGCTGCTGGTTCAGTTCGATCTCGAAGTTGACGTTGCGCATGCGGTTGTAGCGGTCAATCTCGGCCGGGCCGCTGGCCATCGTCAGGCTGGCCACATTGCCCAGCATCACGGGGCCGTTTTTGCCGGGCACCGGCAGGCGGCTGAGTAACGACAAATCGGTGCGTGCTTCAGCCGGCAGGCGCACCACGATGGGCACCTGGCGCTGGCTCAGGTTGAGCTTCGGCAAAGCCTGGTCAAAGTCGCCCGTGGTGGCAATGCGCAGGGTGTCGGCAATGGCCAGCGTGGTCACGCCCAGGTCGGCAGCGCGGGCCGGGTCGGGGGTGATGATCAACTCGGGCCGCACCAGGCTGGAACTGGACGTGACGGCACCGATGCCCGCAATGCCGCGCAGTTCCCGTTCCACCACCGCCGCGTGCGCGGCCAGTGTGTTGCCGTCGTTGCCGGCCAGCACCAGCACATATTTTTCACTGCTGGCGCCCAAGCCGACCTTGATGCGCACACCGGGCAGCACTGTCAGTGCTTCCCGCAACTGGCCTTCCACGTCTTGTTTGCTCAGGCCCGTGCGGTCGCTGCGGTGCGTCATGTTGATGGTCAATGTGGCCTTGCGCACTTCGGGCAGTGCACCGCCGGGCGTGAAGGTGTCCGAGCCCGTGGCGCCGCCGCCGATGGCCGTGTAGATCAGCTTGATCTGCGGGTTTTTTTCCACCACGACGCGCGCCTGTTCGGCGGCGGCGAAAGTTTGCCGATAGGTGCTGCCAGGCGGCAGCGTCACCGTCACCTGCGTCTGGCTCAAGTCGTCGGGCGGCAGAAAGCCGGTGGACAAATAAGGCACCAGCATGAAGGAGCCGACAAAAAACACCGTTGTGGCTAACGTCGTGGCGATACGGTGTTTCAGACACCAGGCAGCCCAGCCCATGTAGCCCTTCATCCAGCGTGGCTCGACATGTTCAGATTGGGGTGGCTTCAAGATGTAGGCCGCCATCATCGGCGTCAACATGCGCGCCACCACGAGGCTGAAAAACACGGCAATCGCCGCCGTCCAGCCAAACTGCACAAAAAACTTGCCCGGCACACCGGCCATGAAGGCGGTGGGCAAAAACACCGCAATCAGCGTGAAGGTGGTTGCAATCACCGCCAGGCCAATTTCATCGGCCGCTTCCATCGCCGCCTGGAACGGCGGTTTGCCCATGCGCAGGTGGCGCATGATGTTCTCGATCTCCACGATGGCGTCGTCCACCAGGATGCCCACCACCAGGCTCATGCTGAGCAGCGTGACCACGTTCAGCGTGAAGCCAAATACATAGTGCATCACCGCAAAGGCCGGGATGATGGACAGCGGCAACGCGGTGGCTGCCACCAGTGTGGCGCGCCAGTCGCGCAGGAACAGCCACACCACCAGCACCGCCAGCGCTGCACCTTCCAGCAACAACAGCATGCTGCCGTGGAAGTTTTCCACCACCGGGTCCACGAAGTTAAAAGCTTCGGTGACGGTGATGTCGGGGTGCAGCTTGCGCAGGTCTTCAATCTTCGCGCGCACGCCCTCAGCGACATCGGTTTCACCGGCGCCGCGTGAACGCACGATCTCGAAACCCACCACCGGTTTGCCGTTCAGCAGCGCACCGCTGCGCTGCTCACCCACCGTGTCGGTGACGCTGGCCACCTGGTCCAGCCGGATACGGCGGCCATCAGACAGCGCCACTTCCAAACGCCCCAGTTCAGCGGCGCTTTTCACGCTGGCCAGGGTGCGCACACTCTGTTCAATGCCACCCACGTCGGCACGGCCGCCGCTGGCGTCTTGCTGCACGGCGCGCAGTTGGCGCGAGATGTCGGCCACGGTGGCGTTCAGTGCCAACAGCCGCGCCGGGTTGACTTCAACCCGCACTTCGCGTGCCACGCCGCCCACCCGCGAGACACTGCCCACACCGCGCACCGCCAGCATGGCCTTGGTGACTTCGTTGTCCACAAACCAGGACAGCGCCTCGTCGTCCATGCGCGTGCTGCCCACCGTGTAGGTGAGGATCGGCGCACCGGCCAGTTCCACTTTGCTGATCACGGGGTCACGCAGGTCGCCGGGCAGGTCCGAGCGCACCCGCGACACCGCAGAGCGCACATCGTCCAGCGCTTCCTGGGTGGCCTTTTCGAGGCGGAATTCCACTGTCACGATGGCCACGCCGTCTTGCACCTTGGTGTACAGGTTTTTCACGCCCTGCAGCGCGGCCACGGCGTTTTCAATCTTGCGGGCGACCTCGGTTTCCATCTGCGCCGGCGCAGCGCCGGGCAGCGAAGCGGTGACGGTGATGGTGGGCAGGTCGATGTCGGGAAACTGCTGCACCTTCATCAGCTTGAAGCCCAGCAAGCCGGCCAGCGTGAGCATGATGAAAAACATCAACGAAGGGATGGGGTTGCGTATGCACCAGGCGGAAACGTTCATGGTTCAGGTTCCTGCGCGGTGCTTCAGGGTTTGGCTGCTGACAACGCACTGCTGGCTGGCTGCGGTGTGGGCCCTGCGGTGGCGACGGGTGTTGTCACTGCCGCCACCACCCGCACGGTGTCACCATCAGCCAAAAAACCACCGCCACTGGCCACCACGCGGGCGCTGGGTTCCAGGCCCGAGGTGATTTCCACACGGTCGCCCATCCGGCGGCCGACGTTGACTTTGGTCTGCACCACCTTGTTGTCAGCGCCGACGCGAAAAACGTAGCTGAAACCGTCGCGCAACAAAACAGCGGCCTGTGGCAGCGTCAGCGCGCTGCTGCTGCCGACTTCGAACTCGCCCGTGGCGAACATGCCGGCCCGGGCGGTGCCAGTGGCGGCGCCGGTGTGGCCCAGATCGACATACACGATGCCGTTGCGGGTGCTGGCGTCCACCGTGGGCGCCACCATGCGCACCTTGCCGTTGAGCGGCGCCACACCCGAGGGCATCACCTGCACGGTTTGCCCGGGCCTGAGCTGCGCCATGTCGCCGGCCGCCACTTCGGCGCGCCATTCCAGCCGGCCCTGGCGCACCAGGCGGAACAGCTCCATGCCAGCCGGCACGACGGCGCCCACGGTGGCCGTGCGGGCCGAGATCACGCCGCTGTCGGGCGCCAACACACGGGTTTGCGCCAGGCGCAAACGCTGCACCTGGGCCAGCGCTCGCTGCGCCTCCAGGCGCGACTGTGCAGTGCGTTCAGCCGTTAGCAGCTGGTTGATCTGCTGCGCGCTCAAAGCGCCGCTGGCCTGCAAATCGCGTGCACGCTGGGCGTTGGCGCCGGCTTCGGCCAGCGTGGCCTCGGCCTCGGCCACAGCGGCTTTGCTTTGCGCGAGCTCGGCTTGCACCATGTCGGCGGCGAAGGTGGCCAGCACCTGGCCCCGCTGCACCACATCGCCCACGTTGACACGCACTTCGGCCAGCCGCCAGCCGTTGCTCTCGGCCCCCACCACGGCTTCTTGCCAGGCCGCGATGTTGCCGTTGGCGCTGACACGCAGCGCCACGTCGGCGCGCTGCGGCTGCGTCAGGCTCACCGTGAGTGCGGCTTTGGGCGCGGCTTTGTCGGCGGCCTTGGCCTCTTTTTCACCGGCCGCATGCACCACCCAGGCGGTGCCACCACCGGCTGCAAACAGGGCCAGCAACACCGCCACGGGCACAGCCCATTGCACACGCCTGCGGTGGGCCCAAAAGGGGTGGCTGCGCACGGCTGAGAGGGGGTTCTTCATGGTGTTGGACGGCTTCAGGTGAAGGTTCAGATGCATTGCGGTCTGCGGTCTGCAGTTAGCGGGTCAGGGCTGGCGGCTTGCGCTGGCCAGGGGGGTTGCGTCTTGCGCTGACCAGCCACCACCCAACGCGCGGTACAGCGATATCCAGGCCGTGCTGCGTTCACGCTGCAGCTCGATCAAGCTGCTTTGCGCCAGCACGGCGTTGCGGCGTGCGGCTTCCAGGTCAAACAGGCTGCCCAGGCCACCCCGGCTGCGCGCTTCGGTGGCGCGCAACGAAGCCGCGAAGTCACGCGCCGCAGCGTCCACGTCGGCCTGGCGTGTGGCGGTGGACTGCAGGGTGACGAGGCTAATTTCCACTTCGCGCACCGCACGGCGCACCTGGGCGGTGTAAAGCGCCACCGCTTCGTCGTAAGTGGCGCGGTTGGCGGCGGTGGCCGCCGCGCGGCGGCCACCGTCGAATAACGGCAAATTGATGCTGATGGGCCCCAGCGCCCAGCTGGTGCCGTGGGGGGTCTGGCCGCCGCTGTTTACCGCCAGGCCCATGAAGTTGCCCGACAGGCTGACTTGCGGCTTTTCGCGCGCTGCCGCCTGCACGGTGTCGCTGGCGGCGGCCAGCACCGCGCGTGCGGCCTCGGCCAGGTCGGGCCGCTGGCTCAGCAGCGCTGCGGGCAAGGCCGCCGGGTTCAGGGCTGCGGGCTGCGGCAGCACCGCCGTTTGTGGCGCCAGGCGCTGGCGCAGCGTGGGCTCAGGCCAGTCGGTCAGTGCCACCAGCGCCTTCAGCAGTGTTTCGCACTGCGCGCGCTGCGCCAGCGCCGTGCTGCGCGCCTGGGCCGCGCCGGCGCGCACCAGCGCGGCTTCGGCCGGCGCCGTGAAACCGGCGGCGGCGCTGGCGTCGGTGAGGCGCGCCGTCTCAACGCGAGAAGTGGCGTCAAGTTCACTTTGAACACGCTGCGCTTCACAGGCGCGCAGGCTGACGTAGGTGGTGGCGGTTTCAGCCGCCACCACCACCCGCGCGTCGTGCCAGCCGGCCTCTGCACCGTCCAGCCGGGCTTGCGCGGCCTGGCGGCCGGTGGCCAGGGCACCAAACAGGTCCAGTTCCCACAGCGCCTGCACGCCCGCCGTCAGGCGGGCACCAGTGGGCTGCCGCAGGGCTTCACGGCCCTGGGCTGCGCTGCCCACGCCCGACAACTGCGGCACGCCGGCAGCGCCTGCAGCCGACAGATTGGCGCGGGCCCTTTGCACACGCGCCAGGGCACTGGCCAGGCCTGGGCTGGCTGCCAGGCTGGCGGCCACCAGGTCGGGCAACAAGGGGTCGTTGAACTGCGCCCACCACCCGGCCAGCGCCTGGCTCGAGCCGCCGTGCGGCAGCGGGGCCTGCCAGGCGGTGGCCATGTTGGCGGGCGCTGCTGGCAGCGCCACGCTGGGCAGCGCAGTGGCCGCTTGTGGCCGGGGCAGCAGCGCGCAGCCGCTGCTGGCGGCGGCAACGACGGCCAGAACGGCCACGCGCGCCACGCGCGGGCCGTTTCGTCTGCGACCGAGAGCGAGCGCCGGACTGGGTGGGCAGACAGCGTCAGCGCAGGGGTGGTTATAGAAAAAAAGCATGGCGGAAAGTGCTCGGTTGAATCTCAAACAAATCTCGAAAAGACACTCGAAAAAAATCTCTAAAAGCAGCGACCGCGCCACCACCCACAGCGTCACAGCCTTTTGGGATCGAGGCGTTCGCAATCATGCAGCTTCATGCACAGCCGCGCCGCAGCGCCCTGATGCCATGGGCTACTGCAGCAGCTGATGCAATGGGCTCCTGCAGCGCCCTGATGCCATGGGCTCCCGCAGCGCCCTGATGCCATGGGCTCCCGCAGCAGCTGATGCAAGCCACATCCACCTTTGTGGTCTTGGCCCGTGCACGGGTGCTGGTTTGTTGGTAGCCCTACTGCGGAAACAGGCGCAGCCAGGCCCGCATCAGCCGCGCACGGGCAGCGCCGGCGTGGCGCACAGCCCATGAATGCGCAGCAGCTTTGGTGGGCATGGGGTGCAGTGTAGAAACTTATTCCAAGGTTTGTTTTACTCCCTGTTTCTGTGAGGCCGACGCGCTGGCGCAGCCACCGCCACCGCCGCCGCAACAGCCCCCGCCATGCCCGCCGCGCGTGTTTTGACGGGCAGCCGTTACGCTACGGGCATGAAACAAAGCAGCGCAAAAAAACCGCGGCTCCGTGCCGTGCCTGGCGCCGGCAGGCCCCTGCCGATTGACCTGGCGCTGCAAGGTGGCGGCTCGCACGGCGCTTTCACCTGGGGCGTGCTGGACCGCTGGTTGCAAGAGCCGGGCCTGTCGATAGCGGGCCTGTCGGGCACCAGTGCCGGCGCGCTGAACGCGGCTGTGCTGGCCAGCGGCTGGGCCCGCGCCGGGGCCAGCGGCGCACGCCAGGCGCTGCGCGATTTCTGGCTGGACGTGTCTGCACAAGGCGCTTGTTTCGGCCATTGGCCGGGGCAGGGGATGGCGGGTTTCAACCTCGACCAGAACCCCTTTTACGCCTGGAGCCAGCTGTTCCTGCGCAGCTTCAGCCCTTATCAGTTCAACCCCGGCGGCAGCAACGCACTGCGTGAAGTGCTGCAGCGCCATGTGCAGCTGCCGGCGCTGCACAGCGGGCCGATCGAGCTTTTCATCACCGCCACGGCGGTGCGCAGCGGCCAGCCCCGGGTCTTCAACCGCCACGACCTCAGCATCGACGCGCTGCTCGCTTCGGCCTGCCTGCCGCAGCTTTTTCGGGCCGTGGAAATTGACGGCCAACCCTACTGGGACGGTGGCTACAGCGGCAACCCCGCGCTGTGGCCGCTGATCTACAACACAGACGCGTTGGACGTGGTGCTGGTGAAGATCAATCCGCTGGAACGCCTGGCCACGCCCCACACACCGCAGGAAATAGCCGACCGCGTCAACGAGATCACCTTCAATGCCGGGCTGGTGAGTGAGCTGCGCGCCATCGCTTTTGTGCAGAAGCTGCTGGACCAGGGCCTGCTGGATGCCGGCAGCTACAAGAACCTGCGCCTGCACATGGTGGCCGATGAAGCCGGCCTGGCGCCGCTGAATGCCAGCAGCAAACTCAACACCGCGCGCGCGTTTCTGGAGTCGCTGCACGCCTTGGGTGTGGCCGCCGCCGAACGCTGGCTGCAGCAGCACCGGGCCGACCTGGGCCGCACCAGCACGCTGGACCTGCGCAGCACGTTCCTGATGCCGCGTGGGCCGGGGCACATCCAGAGGGGTGCGTCTTTTGAACGTTAGCGGCGACTGGCTTCAAACTTGAGCGTCACCACAGGCGACCTGGTGGTGCAGCGCCCACAAGGCCTGTATTGCCCGGCAGGCGACTTCTACATCGACCCCTGGCGCCCGGTGCCGCGTGCCGTCATCACCCACGCCCATGCCGACCACGCGCGGCGCGGCCACGGCGCTTACCTGGCCACGGCCATCAGCGCTGGGGTGCTGCGCGCGCGGCTCGGGCCCATCACGCTGCAAGGCCTGGCTTACGGCGAAACGGTGCACCACCACGGTGTGTGCGTCAGCCTGCACCCTGCCGGCCATGTGCTGGGCTCAGCCCAGGTGCGCATAGAACATGCGGGCTGCGTGTGGGTGGCCGCTGGCGACTATTTCACCAGCGGCCATGTGCATGACGTGAACACCACCTGCGCGCCCTTTGAGCCAGTGCGCTGCCACACCTTCATCACCGAAAGCACCTTTGGCCTGCCCATCTACCGCTGGGCCTTGCAGGCCACCACGATGGCGCAGATCAACACCTGGTGGCAGAGCAACGCGGACGCCGGCCGCGCCAGCCTGCTGCTGGGTTACAGCTTCGGCAAGGCGCAGCGCCTGCTGGCGGGGGTGGACGCGTCCATCGGGCCCATCGTGGTGCACGGCGCCGTTGAGCCACTGAACCAGGCCTACCGTGCCGCCGGTGTGCCCTTGCCGGCCACACAACTGCTGGACGATGTGACTGACAAAACACTGCTGCGGCGTGCGCTGGTGGTGGCCCCGCCGGGTGTGCACGGCAGTGCCTGGGCGCGCCGCCTGGGTGAGCACGCAGACGCTTTTGCCAGCGGCTGGATGCAGCTGCGCGGCGCGCGCCGCCGCCGCGGCGTGGACCGCGGTTTTGTGCTCAGCGACCATGCCGACTGGCCCGGCCTGCAGCGCGCCATCAGCGCCACTGGCGCCAGCCGCGTCATCGTGACTCACGGTTATGAAGCGGTAATGGTGCGCTGGCTGCAGCAGCAGGGCCTGCAGGCCGGCAGTTTTGAAACCGTTTATGGCCAGGGTGACGGCAGCGGTGATGAGGG
>JAYUPP010000146.1:0-4250 GCA_043760045.1 Betaproteobacteria bacterium | reverse complement strand
TGGCGTTCACCACCAGGTCGTTGTCGCGGCTGTGGATGCCGACGATCATGCCTTCGTACACCGGGTCGCCTGGCTTTACAAACATCCTGCCCCGGTCGTCCAGCTTGCCCAACGCATAGGTAAAGATTTCACCGGCGTCCATGCTGATCAACACACCGTTTTTGCGCCCTGCTATTTCGCCCTTGTAGGCCTCGTAACTGTCGAAAATGTTGCTGATGAGGCCGGTGCCGCGGGTCAGGTTCATGAACTCGTTGCTGAATCCGATGAGTCCACGCGCCGGAATGCGGTATTCAAGCCGCACCCGGCCACGGCCGTCGGTTTCCATGTTGACGAGGTCGCCTCTGCGTTCACCCAGCGCCTGCATCACGCCACCCTGGTGCTGGTCTTCGATGTCGGCCGTCACCAACTCTATGGGTTCGTGTTTTTCGCCATTCACGTCGTGGAACACCACACGCGGCTTGCTCACGGCCAGCTCATACCCTTCGCGGCGCATGTTTTCCAGCAGGATGGTCAGGTGCAGTTCACCCCGGCCGCTCACTTCAAAGATGCCGTCTTCTTCAGATTCCTTGACGCGCAATGCCACGTTGCTCTGCAGCTCTTTTTGCAGCCGGTCCCAGATCTGGCGGCTGGTGACGTATTTGCCTTCGCGACCGGCCAGCGGGCTGTTGTTGACGCAGAAGTTCATCGTCAGCGTGGGCTCGTCCACATGCAACATCGGCAGCGGCATCGGGTTCAATGGGTCGGTCAGCGTGACGCCAAGGGCGATGTCTTCAATGCCGTTGACGAGCACGATCTCGCCCGGGCCGGCTTCAGTGGACTGGATGCGCGCCAGGCCTTCAAACGTCAGCACCTGGTTGACACGGCCCTTCCAGCTTTTGCCACCTTCTTCAGGCGTGCCCGAGCACACCAGCACGTCCTGCATCGGCCGCACGGTGCCGGCGGTGACACGGCCGACACCGATGCGGCCCACAAAAGTGCTGTAGTCCAGTGACGAAATCTGCAGCTGCAGTGGTGCGTTAGGGTCGCCTTGATGCGCCGGCACATGGCGCAGCACGGTGTCAAAGAGCGCGCTCATGTCGGTGGCCCAGGGCACGCCTTCGGCGCCCTCGGTCAGCGACGCCCAGCCGTTCAGGCCTGATGCGTAGACCACCGGAAAGTCGAGCTGCTCTTCGGTGGCGCCCAGTTTGTCAAACAGCTCAAACGCGGCGTTGATCACGTAGTCGGGCCGGGAGCCGGGTTTGTCCACCTTGTTCACCACCACGATGGGTTTGAGGCCCAGCGCCAATGCTTTTTTGGTGACGAAGCGCGTTTGTGGCATCGGGCCTTCCTGCGCGTCAATCAGCAGCACCACGCCGTCCACCATGCTCAGCGCACGTTCCACCTCGCCGCCGAAGTCGGCGTGGCCGGGGGTGTCCACGATGTTGACGTGGGTGTCTTTCCAGGTTACGGCGCAGTTTTTGGCCAGGATGGTGATGCCGCGTTCACGTTCGATGTCGTTGCTGTCCATCACCCGTTCAGCCACCTTTTCGTTGTCACGGAAGGTGCCGCTTTGGCGCAGCAGCTGGTCCACCAGCGTGGTTTTGCCGTGGTCGACGTGGGCGATGATGGCGATGTTTCTGATGGCGTGGGTCATGGCGGGTCCTGAACTTCGATGGGGCTGAGCAGGCGGTCGGCTATCAGTTCGCCTGCTGTGATGTGGGCCGTGCCTAAGAAGGCAGGTGTGTGGAGTGCATCGGGTGCCGCGCGGTACACACGCACGCGATCCGCATCGGCCAGCGCCACGCGGCGGCGCAGGCCGCACAAAAAGCGGCCGGCTTCGTCGTCGGGCAAACAAACCTGCGGCAAATTGGCCACCAGCACTTCGGGCGGCAGCAGCAGCGCTTCGCGTTCGGCGGGTTGCAGCGCTGCCAGGGCTTCGATGGTGATGGCGTTTTCCAACGTCAGCGCGCCGCTGCCGGTGCGGCGCAGTGCACTCAAGTGGGCGCCGCAGCCCAGCCGAACACCTATGTCTTCCGCCAGCGTGCGAATGTAAGTGCCTTTGCTGCAGTGCACGTCCAACACCAATTCGTGAGCTTGCCAGCTGACGACGGTGATGTGATGAATCAGCACGCCCCGGGCCGGCCTTTCGACGGTCAAGCCCAGGCGCGCATATTCGTACAGCGCCTTGCCCTCGTGTTTCAAGGCCGAATGCATGGGTGGGGTTTGCTGCTGTGGGCCGACAAAGTGCGCGCAGGCGGCGTCGATCAAGACACGTTCGTGCTGACAAGACGGCACCGGCCGCACTTCGAGCACCACACCTTCGCGGTCGCCGGTGCTGGTGCGCTGGCCCAGGCGCAGCGTGGCGCGGTAGCTTTTATCTGCGTCCAGGCTGGCTTGTGAAAACTTCGTGGCGGCGCCAAAACACAGCGGCAGCAAGCCAGTGGCCAAAGGGTCAAGCGTGCCGGTGTGGCCGCCTTTTTCCGCGCGCAGCAAACCCTTGGCTTTTTGCAGCGCGTCGTTGCTGGTCCAGGTCAGCGGTTTGTCCAGCAGCAGCACGCCGTGCAAGTTCTTGCGCGGCAGGCGTGCGGGTTTGTCGGTGACGGCCGGTGCGGTCATTTTTCGGCGTCTTTGGCTGCAGGGCTGGCGCCGTCGCCGTCTTCGCTGTCTTTGGCGACAAGAGTGGCGCCGTCGCCGTCTTCGCTGTCTTTGGCGCGGGTGGCGTTTGCACGGCTGATCAGTGCCGTCAACTCCAGCGCGCGCTCGGTGGTGCGGTCGAAGTGGAAATGCAACGTCGGCACGGTGTGGATGGCCAAGCGCTTGAACAAACCATTGCGCAGGTATCCCGCCGATTCGTTCAGCGCCACTTCACAAGCCGCCGTGTCGCCCAGCAACAGCGAAAAATAGATCTTCGCGTGGGCATAGTCGGGCGTCACGTCCACGCTGTTGATGGTCACCATCCCGATGCGCGGGTCTTTCAGGTCGCGGATGAGCTCGGCCACATCACGCTGGATCTGGTCGGCCACACGAAAGCTGCGGTTGGGGGTGGCTTTTTTGTGTCGCATGGGGTGGTGGGGTCATGTGCGCGGCAAGAGGGTGTGGACCAGCAGCCACCAAAACCAAACCCCGCCTGCTTTTCAGTAGGCGGGGTTTGCGAGGGTGCATGCAAATCCGCCGTTAGAGCGTGCGGGCCACTTCCTTCACTTCGAAGAATTCCAACTGGTCACCTTCTTTGATGTCGTTGTAGTTTTTCAGCTTGATGCCGCACTCGTAGCCTTCCTTGACCTCGCGCACATCTTCTTTCATGCGTTTCAGCGACTCAAGTTCACCGGTGTAGATAACGGTGTTCTCACGCAGCAGGCGGAAGCGCGCTGCACGGTGCACCTGGCCGGCAGTGATCATGCAGCCGGCAACCGTGCCGATCTTGCTGGCCACAAAGACGGTGCGAATTTCGGCCGTGCCGATGGTTTCTTCACGCTGCTCGGGCGCCAGCATGCCGGTCATCGCAGCCTTGATCTCGTCTACCGCGTCATAAATGATGTTGTAGTACTTCAGCTCGACGCCGTTGCCTTCGGCCAGCTTGCGCGCACCGGCATCAGCGCGCGTGTTGAAGCCGATGATCACCGCTTTGCTGGCTATCGCCAGGTTGACGTCGCTTTCGCTGATGCCACCCACCGCCGCGTGCACGATCTGCACCTTCACCTCGGCCGTGGTCAGCTTCAACAGGCTTTGCGCCAGCGCTTCTTGTGAACCCTGCACGTCGGCCTTGATGATCAACGACAGCGTCTGTGCAGCCGCTTCGCCCATGTTTTCGAACATGCCTTCCAGCTTCGCAGCCTGGCGGCGGTTCAGGTTCACTTCGCGGTACTTGCCCTGGCGGAAGGTGGCGATTTCTCTTGCTCTTCTCTCATCGGTCAGCACCATGAATTCATCACCCGCTTGAGGCACTTCGGTCAGGCCTTGAATTTCAACCGGCATCGACGGGCCGGCTTCTTCACTGGCCTTGCCGTTTTCGTCCAGCATGGCGCGCACACGGCCGTAGCTGCTGCCCGCCAGCACCACATCGCCCTTGCGCAGCGTGCCGCTTTGCACCAGCACCGTGGCCACCGGGCCGCGGCCCTTGTCCAGCCGCGCTTCGATGACCAGTCCCTTGGCCATGGCCTGGGTCGGCGCCTTCAGTTCCAGCACTTCAGCCTGCAGCAGGACTTGCTCCAGCAGCGCGTCCACGCCGGTGCCCAGCTTCGCCGAGACACCGACGAACGGCGATTCGCCGC
>JAYUPP010000145.1:0-4259 GCA_043760045.1 Betaproteobacteria bacterium | reverse complement strand
CAAGAGCGTTTGATCATTGCGCTGCAAGGCGTGGGTGCGATGGAACGTGCGCTGGACGAAACCCTGGCTTACGTGAAACAGCGGCAGGCTTTTGGCAAGCCGCTGTGGGACTTTCAGAACACGCGCTTCAAACTGGCCGAGGTGCAAAGCACGGTGCTGGCGGCGCGTGCATTTGTCGATGCCTGCATGGTGTCGCACCTTAAAGGCGAGCTTGACGCCGCACGCGCCGCGCTGGCCAAAAGCTGGGTCAGCGAACAGGAAGGCAAAGTGATGGACGAATGCCTGCAGCTGTTTGGCGGCTACGGCTACATGATGGAATACCCCATCGCCGAGCTGTACGTGAACGCCCGTGTGCAGCGCATTTACGGCGGCACCAACGAGATCATGAAAGAACTGGCTGCGCGCAGCATGTAGCGCGCGCCAGTCGCTACGAACTGGCTTTGCGCACCCTGTAGCGCGGGCCTCAACAGGAGCCAACCATGTCAGAAGCTTTCATCTACGACCACGTGCGCACGCCGCGTGGCAAGGGCAAAAAAGACGGCAGCCTGCACCAGGCCGCACCGGTGTGGCTGCTGCGCACGTTGCTGCAGGCGCTGCAGCAACGTCTGCAGTTAGACACCGCGCTTGTTGACGACGTGGTGCTGGGCTGCGTCACCCCCGTGGGCGAGCAGGGTGCCGACATCGCGCGCACGGCGGTGCTGGACGCCGAATGGGCGCAAACGGTGGCGGGCGTCACACAAAGCCGCTTTTGCGCCAGCGGGCTGGAAAGCATCAACCTGGCCGCCGCCAAAGTGAAAAGCGGTTTCGAAGACCTGGTGGTGGCCGGTGGTGTGGAAAGCATGAGCCGCTGGGCGATGGGCAGCGACGGTGGTGCCTGGGTGATGGACCCGCGCGTGAACCAGAAAACCGGCTTCGTGCCGCAGGGCGTGGGCGCCGACCTGATCGCCACGCTGGAAGGCTGGGGCCGCGGTGATGTCGATGCTTTTGCGCTGCGTTCGCACCAACGCGCGGCGGCGGCGCGTGCCGAGGGCCATTTCAAGCGTTCGATCGTTCCGGTGCACGACATCGCCGGCCTCTTGATGCTGGCCGAGGATGAAACCATCAGGCCCGGTGCCACGCTGGAAGCCATGGCCAAGCTGGACGCCAGCTTTGCCACCATCGGCGGTATGGGATTTGATGCAACAGCGCTGCGCAAATACACCACCGTGGAACGCATCGTGCACATGCACCACGCCGGCAATTCGTCGGGCATCGTGGACGGTGCGGCGCTGATGTTGATCGGCAATGCCGACGCCGGCCGCAAAGCCGGTTTGAAGCCCCGGGCGCGCATCCGCAGCGCGGCGGTGATCGGCAGTGAGCCCACCATCATGCTCACCGGCCCCACGCCCGCTTGCTTGAAGGCACTTTCCAAGGCGGGCATGCAGGCAGCCGACATCGACCTCTTCGAGATCAACGAAGCTTTTGCCGTGGTGCCGATGAAAACCGCACGCGACCTGGGTGTCAACCTCGACCGTGTGAACGTGAACGGCGGCTCCATCGCGATGGGCCACCCGTTGGGCGCCACCGGCTGCATCATCCTGGGCACGCTGCTGGACGAACTGGAACGTCGCAACCTGAACACCGGCCTGGCCACGCTGTGTGTGGGCGGTGGCATGGGCATCGCCACCATCATCGAGCGGGTTTGAAAGAGGTGATGAACATGAATAACACCGCAGTGACACTGACTCTGGCCGACGACGGCATCTTGACCGCCACCATGGACCTGCCCGGCAGGCCGATGAACGTGGTGGGCGACGAGCTGATGGCAGGCATCGCCGCCGCCGTGCAGCGCCTGACTGAGCCGGCCGTGAAGGGCCTGATCCTCACGTCAGGCAAAGCCGATTTCTGCGCCGGCGGCGACCTCGACCGCATGTCGAAATGGAGCACCCCGGAAGAGCCTTTTGAGGCCTCGATGGCGATGAAAAAAGTGTTGCGCCAGCTGGAACTGCAAGGCAAGCCTGTGGTGGCCGCCATCAACGGCCACGCGCTGGGCGGCGGGCTTGAACTGGCGCTGGCCTGCCACGCACGTTTGGCCATCAACAACCCGCGCCTGAAGATCGGCCAGCCCGAAGTGAAGCTGGGTCTGCTGCCTGGCGGCGGTGGCACGGTGCGGCTGCCGCGCCTGGTGGGCATACAGCAGGCGCTGCAGATTTGCTGCGAAGGCAAGGACATCGCGCCCGACCAGGCGCTGGCCATGGGCCTGCTGACGGCGCTGGCCGCCAACCGCGAAGACCTGCTGGCCCAGGCGCGTGCGTGGATCGCTGCGAACCCGAAGGCGCGCCAGCCTTGGGACATGCCGAAGTTTCGTTTCCCTGGCGGTGATGCCCGCACGCCGGCGGTGGCGCAGATGTTGGCCATCGGCCCTTCAGTGGCGTCGGCCAAAAGCTGGGGCAACTACCCGGCCATCACGCACATCATGAGCAGCGTGTTTGAAGGCGGGCTGCTGGACGTGGACGCCGCCAGCATGGTGGAAAGCCGCTACTTCGCGGCCTGCGTGTTGTCCAAAGAAAGCAAGAACCTCATCAACACACTGTGGTACCAGCTGAACGCCATCAAAAAAGGGGCCTCGCGGCCGGCAGGCTTGCCGGCTTCAACTGTCAAGAAGCTGGGCGTGTTGGGCGCCGGCATGATGGGCGGTGGCATCGCTTATGTGTCAGCCCAAGCCGGTATTGATGTGGTGCTGCTGGACACCACACAAGAGCTGGCCGACAAGGGCAAAGCCTACTCACAGGCGCTGTTAGACACAGCGGTGAAGCGCGGCAAAAGCACGGCTGACAAGCGCGACGCGCTGCTGGCGCGCATCACGGCCGGAACGAATTTCGAACTGCTGCAGGGCTGCGACCTGGTGATTGAAGCGGTGTTTGAAGACCGCGCCATCAAGGCCGACGTGACGCGCCGCGCTGAAGCCATGCTGGCGAGCAGCGCGGTGTTTGCGTCGAACACCAGCACCTTGCCCATCACCGGCCTGGCGGCGGCCAGCGTGCGGCCCGCGCAGTTCATCGGCCTGCATTTTTTCAGCCCGGTGGACAAGATGCCGCTGGTGGAAATCATCGTCGGCAAGGCCACCCACGACGACACGCTGGCACGCGCTTTTGACTTTGTGCAGAAGATCGGCAAAACGCCCATCGTCGTCAACGACAGCCGGGGCTTTTTCACGAGCCGTGTTTTTGGCACCTATGTGCAGGAAGGCCTGGCGATGCTGAAAGAGGGTGTGCACCCGCGCAGCATCGAAGTGGCCGGCCTGCAGGCCGGCATGCCGATGCCGCCGCTGGCGCTGCAAGACGAGGTGTCGCTGTCGCTCAGCCTGCATGTGGCCGAACAAACGCGCAAAGACCTGGCGGCCGAAGGCAAGATTTTTGCTGAACAACCTGCTGCCGGCGTCGTGCGCCAGATGTGTGAGCTGGGCCGCATCGGCAAAAAAGCGGGCAAGGGTTTTTATGACTGGCCTGATGCGGGTGCTGCGGGCGCTGCACGGGCACCCGGCGCCGGCGGCGAAAAGGCCTTGTGGCCGGGCCTGAAAGATCTGTACCCGGTGGCTTTGATGCAGCCCACGCAGCAAGAGCTGATCGACCGCCTGCTGTTTGCGCAGGCCAATGAAGCCGCGCGCTGCCTGGACGAAGGCGTGCTGCGCTCGGTGGCCGACGGCAACATCGGCAGCATCTTCGGCTGGGGTTTTGCGCCCTTTCAGGGCGGCGCGCTGCAGTTCATCAACGCCGTGGGGGTGCCGACTTTTGTTGCCCGCGCGCGTGAACTGGCCACCGCGCACGGTGCGCGTTTTGAGCCGGCCGCGGGTTTGGTGCGCCGGGCGCAGGCGGGTGAGGCGGTTTTGTAGTCACCCTCCCAGTGATTTGCACCCTGCCTTGCGCTTGGTCCAGTCGCGCCAGATGGGTGCGGGGCAAAATCTTTTGATGACACCCGTTCAACAACACCACAACCCGCTTCACGGCCTGACGCTGGAGCACATCGTCAGCGCGCTTCAGGCTCACTACGGGTGGCCGGGTTTGGCGCAGCGCATTTCCTTGCGCTGCTTCGAATCTGATCCCAGCCTCGCCAGCAGCTTGAAGATGCTGCGCAAGACACCCTGGGCACGAACGAAGGTCGAAAGCCTGTACCTGTTCATGTTGCGCGACCTGAAACGCGGTGGCGAGTAACCGCGCATGCCGTTTGGATTTCGAGTACGTTGCTGCATTCGCCACCACGGCTGTAAGGCTGTAGCCACC
>JAYUPP010000144.1:0-11492 GCA_043760045.1 Betaproteobacteria bacterium | reverse complement strand
CACTTTGAATCGCTCATCTCGATGTCGGGGCTGAGCAAGATGAGCACCGCGCACTCCAGGTTCACGGCGCTGCCGCGACGCGCACCCGGCGGGCTGGCGCATGACAGAGCCTGTCACGTTGCATCCGATTTGAAGGCAGCGCGAACAGGCTCTTTCGGGCCGTCTAGCAAAAGATCAGAATTCGGCGACGCGCAGTTGCCCGCGGATGGCACCGCCCGGGAATTCGTTGTTGTGCACGTTGACGTAGTAGTTCTCAGGGTTTGCCAAGATAGCGGCCACGACGCTGTCGCCCACCGGGAACTGGGCCGGGCGCAGGCGCGCGTCCAGGCAGTCGGCGGCTTGCCCACCCTGCGGCCACGCCAGGTTGGCCACGATGCGACCGTTCTCACCCGCCTTGCCCTCGTGAATATGGGCGCCGCGGCTGCTGGGGTTGGCTGGGGTATTGGGGCCCATCTCGAGTTCGGCGATGCGCTTGACCTGCAGGTTGTAGCAAAGCACCTTGGAGTTGTCGGAGCTCGGGACCGAGTCGATGGCGAAGACATAGAACTCGCCGCGCCCGTCCGGGTCGCCGACGATGGCGTTGCTGGTGGCGCCGTTTTTAACTTCCTGTCGACCGTCAAGATCGGCATTCAACAGGGTGTTCAAGTGGCCGGCAATAGCAATTGGCGCAGCGACTGCCAGGGACAGCAAGCTGACGCGCAGCAGGCGGGTACGGGTCATGTTCATGATTTCTTCCTCAGTTGGTTGCGAAAACGAAGGTGCCCCGCTACGTATGCGAGACGCTACTTTTCTACGCATGCAGGGCCCGATCGGATGCGCGCGATCGTTGCACCCCCCAGGACTCAGGGGGAACCGGTTCGTGGTGTTCGAGGCCCATCCGAAGGCCGCAGCCGACATTGGCTTCAAGGTCGCGAAGGTTCGCAACGATCGGGCGCGCATGGAGTGCCCAGATCGTGATGCGAGCATTGCATTGCTTCAGTCCATGGATCCCGCAGCGACCTGCGCCGCAATGCAGAGCTTCAAATGGTCCGGCAGCATTGGTGCGCCGCTGCGCTTCGAAAGACAGCTGTCAAGTCCAAAAGGAGGACTTACTTTTAATGGATCAGTCGCGTGTCGACCCGCCCAAGGCCCAGAGCGCGAGCGCACTTGGACCGGTGATTTCGCCCCAAGAAGCGCCGGTTTCCCGACAGACCTTATTCCCACCGAACACATGCGGGCCCCGCATGCCCGCACTCACTCCACCGTCACGCTCTTGGCAAGGTTCCGTGGTTTGTCCACATCGGTGCCGCGCGCGCAGGCGGTGTGGTACGCCAGCAGCTGCAGAGGCACCACATGCAGGATGGGGCTCAGCGTGCCGTAATGTTCGGGTAAGCGGATGACGTGCACCCCGGGCTCGTTTTCGATCTGCGTGTCGTCGTCGGCAAACACATATAGCTGGCCGCCACGGGCGCGCACTTCCTGCATGTTGCTTTTCAGCTTTTCCAAGAGCGTGTCGTTGGGGGCCACCGTCACCACCGGCATCTTGTCGGTGACGAGCGCCAGCGGGCCGTGTTTCAGTTCACCTGCGGGGTAAGCCTCGGCGTGGATGTAGCTGATTTCTTTCAACTTCAGCGCCCCTTCCAGCGCTATCGGGTAATGCAGGCCCCGGCCCAGGAACAAGGCGTTGTCCATGCGCGCAAAGTCGTCGGCCCAGGCCATCACCTGCGGCTCCAGCGCCAGCACCGCCTGCAGCGCCACGGGCAGGTGGCGCAGGGCTTTCAGCTCTTTGGCTTCTTGTTCATCGCTGAGCTTGCCGCGCGACTGCGCCAGCGCCAGCGTCAGCAGATACAGGCCGGCCAGTTGGGTGGTGAAGGCTTTGGTGCTGGCGACGCCAATTTCAACGCCGGCGCGCGTGATGTAGGCCAGCTTGCATTCGCGCACCATGGCGCTGGTGGCCACGTTGCAGATGGTCAGCGTGTGTTCCATGCCCATGCTGCGCGCGTGTTTCAGTGCCGCCAGCGTGTCGGCGGTTTCACCACTTTGGCTGATGGTAACGACCAAAGTGCGAGGGTCGGGCACACTGCTGCGGTAGCGGTATTCGCTGGCAATTTCCACTGAAGTCGGTATGCCGGCGATGGCCTCCAGCCAGTACTTGGCCGTCATGCCCGAATAGCTGCTGGTGCCGCAGGCCAATATCAACACGCGGTCCACTTCTTTGAACACGCGGTAGGCGCCGTCGCCAAACAGTTCTGGCGTTATGCCGTCAACACCTTCCAGGGTGTCGGCCAGCGCACGCGGTTGCTCGAAAATTTCCTTTTGCATGTAGTGGCGGTAGGGGCCCAGTTCGGCCGCGCCGCTGTGCGCGTGCACGGTGCGCACGGGGCGCTGCACCGATGCGTAGCGCGCGCCACCGGCTGCTGATGACGCGGCCTTTGACGCAGACGCGCTGCTGATCCAGTATTTGCCCAGTTGCAGGTCCACCACGTCGCCTTCTTCCAGGTAGACGATCTGGTTCGTGACGCCGGCCAGCGCCATGGCGTCGCTGGCCAGGAAATGTTCACCCTCGCCTTTGCTGCCGGCGCGGGTTGCTGCCACAGACCCGGCTTCGCCCACACCCAGCACCAGCGGGCTGCCGTGGCGGGCGCCCACCACACGCTGCGGCTCGTCACGGCAAAACACCGCTATCGCGTAAGCACCGCGCAAACGCGGCAACGCTTGCTGCACGGCTTCCAGCAGGTCGCCGTTGTACAGGCTGTGCACCAGGTGGGCGATGACTTCGGTGTCGGTCTGGCTGCTGAACACATAACCCCGGCCCTGCAGTTCACGCCGCAGTTCGTCGTGGTTTTCAATGATGCCGTTGTGCACCAGGGCGACTTTGCCGCTGGCTGCAGCCGCCGTGGTTTCTTTGCCTTGGGTGGGCCCGGCGCTGAAGTGCGGGTGCGCGTTGTGCACAGCCGGGGCGCCATGGGTGGCCCAGCGGGTGTGCGCAATGCCGGTGCCCGAGGCAATGCCGTCGGCTGCGACGTTGGCCTCCAGTTCAGCCACGCGCGACGTGCTGCGCGCACGCTTGAGCTCACCGCCCTGGTGCACCGCCACGCCGCAGCTGTCATAGCCCCGGTATTCCAGCCGTTTCAGGCCCTCAATGAGGATGGGAACGATGTTGCGCGTGCTGACGGCGCCGACGATGCCACACATGGTGTTTGAGCCTTCGGGTTGTTGCCGGGGCAAATGCTAGAGCTGGTGTGATGATGATTTGTGTCAAATTTCAGGACTAAGTTCTCGTTTTCATGCGTCAACAATCGATGTTGCCCATTTATTTCACATTAGTCATATGAATGAGATTAATATTTTGCGATGGAACTGGATGCCACCGACTTGCGCCTGCTGGATGTTTTGCAGACCGACGCCTCTTTGACCAATCAAGACCTGGCTGAGCGTGCGCTCACATCACCGGCCACTGCACTGCGGCGGGTGCGCCGCATGGTGGATGCCGGTCTTATCGAACGTCGTGTGGCTTTACTGAACCCCCACCAGCTGGCGCCGGGGTTGACGGCACTGGTAGAAGTCACGCTCGACCGCCAGGGAGCTGAACACCTGGATGCCTTTGAAACCCGGTCGGTGGCCGAACGCCCGGTGCAGCAGGTGTGGCGCGTGTCGCCCGGGCCTGACTTTGTGCTGGTGGCACATGTAGCCGACATGCCGGCCTACCACGCACTGGTGCAGCGGCTGTTCACGCAAGACGCCAACGTGCGCAATGTGAAGGCGTTTTTCAGCATCAAGCGGGCCAAGTTCGACCCGCGAATTGAACTGCCGAAGTGATCTGGAAAGTCTTTGATGAACCGGGGCGTTGCCCCGCATCATGAAAGTTAGGGCCTGGAATCTGACCCGATCAGGCCTGCGCCACCGCCTGTTAACGCGGCAGCGCCAGGCACAGGCGGGTGCCACCCGCAGGCGCGGGCAGCGTGTGCAAGCGCCCGCCGTGCAATGCAGCGATGCGCTGCGCGATGGCCAGGCCGAGGCCACCCATGCCGCCGCCGGCATGGCGCTTCACAGCGGGGTCGCGCACGGAAGCGCCGGCATCCAGCCGGCGCTTCAGCTCTTCGGGCAAGCCAGGGCCACTGTCTTCCACCCACACCGCCACTTCACGTTCGGTGCACTGCAGGCTGACGCGCACGGCCAGCGCCGCCGGGGCGTGGCGCAGCGCGTTGTCGATCAGGTTCGTCAGCGCCCGCTCGATCAGGTGCAGATCGCCCCGCCATTCCACCGCACCCGGCGCCTCGCCGACCAGCGCCACGCGGCTGGGCAGCGGCATAACGCTGAACTTCTGCACCGCGTCGGCCACCAGTTCGTCCAGCCGAAAACGTTCGCTGTGCAGCACCTGGTCCATCGCCTGCAGCGTGGCCAGCTCAAACAGCTGCTGCGTCAGGCGGCGCAGTTTGTCGCTTTGCGCCAGCGCAGTGTCCAGGTGCTGGGTGGTGCGACTGGGGTCGTTGCGGCCGCTGCGCAGCACTTCCAGGTGGCCGTGCAGCGCCGTCAGTGGTGTGCGCAAGTCGTGGGCCACGTTGGCGATCACTTCGCGGTGCGCAGCAGCCTGGCGCTGCTGTTGTTCATGCTGGCTGGCCAGCCGTTGTGCCATGCCCTGAAAACTGCGCTGCAGCGCTGCAATTTCGTCGCTGCCGCCTGCTGCTGGCGGCGGCCCCCCAGCGGGCGGCAGCGTTTGCAAAGCCAACGTCTTGGCACCTGCTTGATCTGCGGGCGCGACCGGCTCTGCAGGCTCTGTCAAGGGCAACGGGTACTGCAATGCCGGAAGGTGCAGCGCGGCCATGTCCTGGGCCAGCCGGTTCAGCGGCCGCGTGAGCGCACGCACCGCCAGGCCACCCACCAGCAGCGTCATCAACAAACCGGCAGCGGCCGCTGTGGCCACACCGCGCCAGATTCGCGCCCGGCTCAAGCGTGCTGCGGCTGCGGTGCGGTCAGGGCCGTCCAGCACGATGTACAGATAACCGGCCTTGCCGCCTGCGCCGGGCGCAAACATCGCAGCGCTGAAAAGGCGCTGGCCGGTGCCACTGTTGACATCGTGCGCCACCATCGGGTCGGTGCCGTACAGCGGCAGCGCTGCGCCAGCCAGAAAGCCGCGCAGCGCTTCGGTGTTGACCTGCGGCTGGCGCACCATGCCCGGCGGTCCGATGTAGTTCTGCACCTGGCCTGCGGGGTCGAGCACATAGACCTGGATGCCCGGGTTCACCGTCATCAGCATGCGCAGCAGTTCCTGGCGCGGCGCCGGGTCGTCGGGTGTGCCGCCACCCAGCTCGGGCCAGTGTTTGACGATGTGGTCGGCCAGTCCGTAAGACAGGCGTTGCAGCGCTTCGTGTTCGTTTTCTGCCGCCACGCGCCAGGCCAGCAGGCCCACAGTCAAGCCCCAGCCCAGCAACAGCGCGGCCAGCAGCGCCACCAGGCGTGCGGGCAATGTGCGCGGCAAAAAACTCGGCAATGAATGTTGCGCTGGCCGCGTGCCGCTGCTCATGACGTCACCCGAAGGGGGCTCATGACGCCACCCGCGGCGGGCTGTGGGCCCAAGCAGGGCCACTGCGCGGCAATGGCAAGCCCGGTGCATTGAACCGGTAACCCAGGCCCCACACGGTTTCAATCAAACGCGGCGGCGCGGTGGCTGTTGTCGGCTGCAAGCTGGCGTCGCCTTCAAGCTTGCTGCGCAAGCGGTTGATGTGGGAATTCACGGTGTGTTCGAAGCCATCAAAGCCGTCGCCCCACACCCGCTGCAGCAGTTCAGCCCGGCTGAAAATTTGCCCCGGGTGACGGGCCAAAAAGTGCAGCAGGTCAAATTCGCGCAGCGTCAGGTTCAGTTTCAAGCCGGCCAGCGTGGCCTCACGGCGGGCCAGATTGATCTGCAGGCTGCCGGCATGCAGCACCTGGGTGGCCGGCTGCGCAAGCAACTGGGCCTGCAACTGGTCCACACGGCGCAGCAGCGCCCGCACACGGGCTGTCAGCTCCAGCATCGAAAAGGGTTTGGGCAGGTAGTCGTCTGCACCCAGCTCCAGGCCCAGCACACGCTCGGCCTCGGTGGTGCGCGCGCTCAGGATGATGATGGGAACGTGGGAACCCGGGCCACCCGTGCCGCGCTCTCCTTCCTGGGCACGCAGCCGGCGGCAGATCTCGAAGCCGTCGGTGCCGGGCAACATCACATCCAGCAGCACCAAGTCCCAACGTTGGCTCTCGATGCGGCGCAGGGCCAGGTGGCCATCGGCCGCATGTTCAACGTCATAACCGGCACTGCGCAGGTGCAGTGCCACCACTTCGGCCACCGCACCATCGTCTTCCACTAGCAGGAGCCGGGCTGGGGTCATGGGGTTCGCTCTGGAAACGGGGGCTGTTGCGATGCTGCCGGCTGGGTCGGGGCACAGGGCCCCGCCCTTACACGCGCTTGCGCAGCTCGCAGCTCGCAGCTGGATATCAGGCCAACCGGTTCTTGCGACGTGAAGCCGCAAGAGCACCCAAAGCCAGCACCACCAGCGCCGCGCTGGTGGGTTCGGGCACGTTGTTGTTCAGCACCTGAAAGCCGACGCGGAAAATCTCGGTGTCGGACGCGATGTTGTTGGTGAAGACATAACCAGCGCCGGTGGTCAAGCCGTTGTTGGCACTCAGTTCCGAGAAGTTGAACGACACGACGCCGTTTTGTGGCGTGCGCAGGTCGTTGTTGCCCACAAACGCGGCGGCGCTCGGATCGGTGGTCTCAGAGCCGGCATCCCAAATTTCATTGGCGGCTTGTGAAATCTGCGTGATCAGCAAATTGCCGGCAGCGTCAAACACCTGGTACTCCATGGGGTCGTCGTTGCCGATGAAGTGGTCGTTGCTGGGGATCACCATCGAGCCAAAGGTGAAAAAGCGGTTCAGCGCCGTGTCCACGACCAGGTCCAGCGTGCGCGTGACGCCGGACAGCACCGGGCCACCGGCACCCACCACGCCGCGTGTGGCCAGTGGCTCGGCGGCCATGAAGGCCGGCTGCCAGTCGGTACCCGAGCCACCTTCGGCCACCGAAATGATGGGCGCGGTGGGCGTGGTGCCGATGTTGAAGGAATCAAACAGGCCCTGGCCGAAGCCCACGTGCAGCGGCGCAAAAGCGATGCCGTTGGCGGGCGCCACGTTGGTGAAACTGACGCGAACATTGACCAGCGCCGCTTGTGCGCTGGCCGCGCTGCCCAGCAGCAATGCAACAGCCAGGGCCTGGCAGGTGGGTGACTTGAGCTTCGTGAACATGTTCATCTCCATGGTTGTGAACGGGTGCCACGAATCCTAAAAAGCAGGCCTCACGCGCACATCACTTGAAGTTCACGGCGCCGTGAACTCTGTTCAAACCGGGGGGTTCCGGCTCCCTCTCCCTTCCAAGGAGAGGGCTGGGGTAAGGGCAAATTGCGGGCGCAACAAAACTGCCTAACGCCACCACTGCACCCTCACCCCAGCCCTCTCCCTTGAAGGGAGAGGGGGTTAAGCGGCGCGCACCACCGCCAGGCCTTTGAGGTATTCACCTTCCGGGAACACCAGCGTCGTGGGGTGGTCACAGGCGCCTTCCAGGCGCTGCACGATGGCGCCGTCCACCTGCGCGTCCACGGCCGCGCCGGCGACGATTTTGTGGAACAGGTCGGCGCTGATGCCGCCACTTCAACTGAAGGTTAGCAACAAACCACCGGGCGCAAGCAACATCAGCGCCAGGCGGTTGATGTCTTTGTACGCCCGCGCCGAGCGCTCGGCGTGCGCTGCGGTGGGTGCGAACTTCGGCGGGTCCAGCACGATGGCGTCGAAACGATTGCCTTGCTGCAAGGCCGCACGCAAAAACTGGTTCACGTCGGCGTCAAAACACACACTGCGTGTTTCGTCAAAACCGTTCAGCCGCACATGCTGCTGCACCCGCGCCAGTGCCGGCGCTGAAGAGTCCACGCTGGTGACGTGCTGCGCACCACCGGCCAGCGCGGCCACCGTGAAGCCGCCCGTGTAGCAGTAGGTGTTCAGCACACGCTGGCAGTTGAGCTGCCGCACCCAGCGCGCCAGCAGCGCGCGGTTGTCGCGCTGGTCGAGGTAGAAGCCGGTTTTGTGGCCGCTCGCCACGTCCAGCGTCAACTGCCAATCGTGTTCGGTGATGCTGATGTCGGTGTGGCCGTCGTCACCGGCGGCTTGCCGCAGCCAGCCAGTTTGCGACGGCAAGCCTTCCAGCGCACGCACGCTGGCGTCGCTGCGTTCGTACAGCCGCGCGCAGCCACTGGCTGCCAACAATGGGTCATTCAACAGCGCATCGGCAATCGTGCTTTTCCAGCGCTCGGCACCGGCCGAGCCGAACTGCGCACACAGGGTGCTGCCGTAACGGTCCACCACCAGGCCCGGCAAGCCGTCGGCTTCACCGTGCACCAGCCGCACCCCCGTGCTGCTGATGGGCAGCCGCGCACGCAACGCCACGGCCTGCGCGACGCGACGCTGGAAGAATGCGGCGTCGATGCGTTCGGCCTCGTCGAAGCTCCAGGCCCGCACACGAATGCTGGAAGCCGGGCTGTAAGCGCCCCAGGCCAAAAATCGGCCGTCGGCACTTTCCACCCGCACGGTTTCACCGGCGTCGGCCTTGCCACGTGCGATGCTGCCTTCAAACACCCAAGGGTGGCGGCGCAGCAGCGAGCGTTCTTTGCCGTCGCGCAGCTGAACTGTTTTCACGGCTTGCGCCGCGCGCGCGGGTGCGCCGCGTCGTACACCTTGGCCAGATGCTGGTAGTCGAGTTGGGTGTACACCTGGGTGGTGCTGATGCTGGCGTGGCCCAGCAGTTCTTGCACTGCGCGCAGGTCGCCACTGCTTTGCAGCAAGTGGCTGGCAAAGCTGTGGCGCAGCATGTGCGGGTGCACGTGTGTGGGCACCCCGCTGCGCAGCGCCTGCGCGCGCAGCCGGTTGCGCAGCTGGTTGGGCGTGAGGCGGCTGCCACGCTGGCTGACAAACAACGCGGGCTCTTCAACAGCGGCCAGCAGCGGGCGCTGCTGCAGCCAGGCCTGCAGCGCCAACAGCGCCGCGCGGCCCACCGGCACACTGCGGCGTTTGCTGCCCTTGCCCAGCACATGGGCGGTGGCGTCGCTGATGTCGACCCAGCCGCTGGCGCTGGCCGACGCCACAAGATCCAGACCTAACAGTTCACCGGTGCGCAGCCCGCTGCTGTACAGCAGCTCGGTGATGGCGTGGTCGCGGGCGGCCAGCGCAGGCTTGCCCAATTCATCGCTGTGTTCTTCAGCCAGCGCCACCGCGTGGTCTACCGACAAGGCTTTGGGCAGCGGCTTGGCCGCTTTGGGTGGGCGCAGGCCGTCCACCGGATTGGCCTGCACCAGGCCCTGGCGGCCCCACCAGCGGTAAAGGCCGCGCCAGGCCGCCAGTGCGATGGCAATGCTGCGCGGCGCCAGGCCGCGGGTGCGCAACTGCGCCACCCAGCTGCGCAGGTGGTGCGGCTCGGCAGTCAGCAGCTCGACGGCGCTGGCCTGTGCGCTAACCTGCAAACGCAGCAGGGCCTCGGCGTACATGGCCAGGGTGCGTGGCGCCAGGCGGCGTTCTACACGCAGGTGCTGCACGAAGTCTTGCAGCGGCGCCGCAAGCGCAGCGCGGGATGCAACCTCAACCACGGTTGCCGCTTCAGCCTGCTGTAGGCGCAGCAGTGGCAGTGGCAACCACAGCAGCAGCTCCATGCGCATACAAACGCGCCACCGCAGCGCTGGTGATTTCGCTGATGCGCACCAGCAGTTCGGTGCCCATACTGGCGCTGTAGCGCGTGGCGTCGGGCGAGCCCAGCACCAGAAGGCCGAAGCTGTGCTCGGCATGGTGCAGCGGAATCATCGCCAGCGACTGGATGGTGTCGGGCTCGTCCAGCCATTCACCGGCCTCGAAGCCGGAATTCAAACCGCAGTAAGGCAGGGCCAGGCTGCCGGCGAAGGTTTTGACGTCGTCGGTGACGGCCTCTGCGTAGCTTTGGCCGGCATAAGCTGCGGGCAGTCCCCACAAGCGCATCGCCACCTGCGGGATCATGAATTCATGCTGCAGCGAACGCAGCAGGCTCAGCGGCAGCAGCGCGCCTTCCAGCGGCGCGAGCGCACTGCGTGTGTAGCGGTGCAGGCGGTCGAACAGCGCCACGTTGTCCTGGCTGTTGCGCACCATGTCCATGATGCGGTGCTCCAGGCCGCGGTTGCGTTCACGCAGCATCTCCATCTGCCGCTCTTGCAGCGACACCGCGCGCTTGCCGTGCGGGCTGGTCAGCTGCACGGTTGACAGCAGCTCGGCATGGCGTTCGAAGAAGCCGGGGTTGTTGGTCAGGTAGTGGGCGATGTCGGTTTCGGTTATCCCCTGCACCCCGGTCGCGCCGGGGGTGCCTTGAACCCCGGTCGCGCCGAGCGTGCCCTGAGCCGGGCCAGCGGTTGTACTCACAGTTCAATCTCTCCTTCAAAAACAGTTTGTGCGGGGCCGGTCATGCGCACGGGTGTGCCCAAGCCGGCCCATTCGATGCGCAGGTTGCCGCCGTGGGTGTGCACCTCTACCGCAGCATCCAGCCAGCCCAGCCGAATGCCTGCGACCACGGCAGCACAGGCGCCCGTGCCGCAGGCCAGTGTTTCGCCCGCATCACGTTCAAACACACGCAGACGTGCCTGGCTGCGCGACAGCGGCTGCAGGAAGCCGACGTTCACGCCCTGCGGGAAATGCGCGTCGTGTTCGATGGCCGGGCCGAGTGTGGCCACCGGCGCTTGCTCAGCGTTTTCGACGCGCAACACCGCATGCGGGTTGCCCATCGACAGCACGGCCACATCCACACCCTGCACCGGCCAGCGTTCAAAGCCCGCCAGCGCAATGGGCTGCAGCGCGCGTGCTTCAAAAGGAATGCGTGCATGGTCAAACACCGGCTCGCCCATGTCCACCGTGACACGGCCATCGGCTTGCAGAGCCAGTTCCAACACGCGGTTCACGGTCTGCACGCGAAGCTTCTTCTTTTCGCTCAAGCCGTGGTCGTGCACAAAGCGCAGAAAGCAGCGCGCACCGTTGCCGCAGTGTTCCACCTCGTCGCCACTGGCGCCGTTGAAGATGCGGTAGTTGAAGTCCACGCCCGGTGTGGTGCTGCGTTCGACGGCCAGTATCTGGTCGGCACCCACGCCGAAGCGGCGGTCGCCCAGGCGCTGCAGTTGTGGTTTGGACAGTTCGATGGGCGCACGCGTGCCGTCGAGCACGACGAAATCGTTGCCCGCGCCGTGCATCTTGGTGAATGGCAGCCGCATGGGCCGCGATTGTCGGGGCAAACGGCTGGCCCGCCCGCTTCGGCAGCGCTACGGGAGAGCGCGTCAATACAGCGACGGCTGCCCCGCTGGCCGCGTCTTGAAACGTTTGTGCACCCACAGATATTGCGCCGGGTTGCGGCGAATTTCATCTTCGATAAAGCGGTTCATGCGCGCGGCGTCGGCCTCGGCATCGGCGCTGGGCCAATCGGTCCAGGGCGGCAG
>JAYUPP010000143.1:0-4277 GCA_043760045.1 Betaproteobacteria bacterium | reverse complement strand
TTGATGGTTGGCGGTCAGTCCATCAGCCGTGTTGCTGCCCGAATCGGTCAAACCCCTTTTTACGCTTACAGCCGCGAATTGATGCGTGGGCGCGTGGCCGAACTGCGCGCAGTGCTGCCTGCCAGCGTGAAACTTCACTACGCCATGAAGGCCAACCCCATGCCTGCCGTGGTGCAGTTCATGGCCGGCTTGGTGGACGGCATTGACGTGGCCTCAGCAGGTGAACTGCAAGTGGCGCTGAATGCGGGTGCAGACCCGGCTGAGGTCAGCTTTGCTGGGCCCGGCAAGCGCGACCCCGAGCTGCGGCAGTCTGTTGCCGCTGGGGTGCTGGTGAATGTGGAATCCATGCGCGAACTGCCGGTGCTGGCCGCGGCTTCGCAAGAATTGGGTTTGCCAGCGCGCGTGGCGGTGCGTGTGAACCCGGACTTCGAGCTCAAGGGCTCGGGCATGAAGATGGGCGGCGGGCCCAAGCAGTTTGGCGTGGACACCGAAGTGGTGCCCGAAATGCTGGCTTTCATCGCCCGCGAAGGCCTGGCTTTTGAAGGGTTCCACCTCTTTGCCGGTTCGCAAAACCTGCGCGCCGAGTCCATTTGCGAAGCGCAGCTGAAAAGCTACGAACTGGCTTTGCGGCTGGCCCAGCACGCGCACACGCCAGTGAAGTTCTTGAACCTGGGCGGTGGTTTTGGCATTCCCTATTTTCCGGGGGAAAAGCGGCTGGACCTGACGCCCATTGGCGCCAACCTGGCGGCCATCTGTGAACGTGCGCAGACCGAAATGCCTCAGGCCGGCATCGTCATCGAGCTGGGGCGCTATCTGGTGGGCGAAGCGGGCATCTACGTCACACGCATCGTCGACCGCAAGGTGTCGCGCGGGCAGGTTTTTTTGGTCACCGACGGCGGTCTGAACCATCACCTGTCGGCGTCGGGCAACTTTGGGCAAGTGGTGCGCAAGAACTACCCAGTGGGCATCGGCAACCGCATGGGCGCCGCGGACCGCGAAACGGCGTCGGTGGTGGGCCCGCTGTGCACGCCGCTGGACCTGCTGGCTGATCGCATGGACCTGCCCACGGCGCAGATCGGTGATCTGGTGGTGGTGTTCCAGTCGGGAGCCTACGGTGCCAGTTCCAGCCCGCAAGGTTTCTTGGGGCACCCTGTTTACGCCGAAGTTCTGGCCTGAAACCTGCGGCGAGTGCCATGCTGCGTGTGGACCGCCAGGTTGCCGGACTGTTGCTGGCCTACCTGGCGTTTTTTGTCTACGGCAGCCTGGCGCCGCTGCACTGGGAAGCGCAGCCGCTACTGAAAGCTTGGCATGGCTTTCTGGCCCTGGAAGGCCCGCACTGGCAGGGCGACAACCGGGTCGACATTGCCGTCAACACACTGCTGCTGGTGCCGCTGTCTTTCGGGCTGGCCTATGCCGTCGCATACGCTGGTCTGGGCACCTGGGCGCGCTGGCTAGGTTGGCTTCTGATCTGGCCGCTGCTGGTTTGCCTTTCCGTGGGGGTGGAGTTTTCGCAAACTTTCTTTCCGCCGCGCGACCCTTCTTGGACCGACTTGGCAGCGCAGTGGACGGGTGCAGGGGTAGGGCTGCTGCTGTTCGCAGCTTTTGGCGCGCGCGTGCGGCAGCACCACCTAGGCATCAAAGAAGCGCGAAACCTGGGTGAACGCAGCCGCCACTGGCTGAGCATTTACCTGTTCCTGCTGGTGGCCTACAACCTGATGCCGCTGGACCTCACGGTGAGCCCGGTTGAGCTGTACCGCAAGTGGCGCGATGGGCGTGTGCTGTTGCTGCCTTTCCTGAACGTCAACCTTCGCGACCTCGATGGGTGGTACGAGGTTCTCAGTGACGTGGCGCTTTGGGTGCCGGTGGGCCTGATGTGGCGTCTGGCCGGGCGCCAATGCAGCTGGGGTGAAGCGGTGCGCTTGGGGTTTCTGTGGGCAGCGACGCTCGAGGTGGCGCAGCTGTTTGTGTTGTCACGCGTGACGGACAGCACTGATGTGTTGCTGGGTGGCCTTGGCGTGGGCCTGGGCGCGGCGGCGTTGCCGTGGTTGCGCAGGCTGCGGCTGGCCGATCTGGCACAACAGGCACGGGTCATGAAGCTGGCCTTCTGGGCCTGGGCGCTAACTGCGACCTTGGCCTTGTGGCTGCCCTTCGACTTCAGCTTCGATGGCTTCAGCGTGGACCGTGTGGTGGACGTCATCACACGGGTGCCGTTTCGCACCTATCTGTTTCGTGGCGAGTTTGCTGCGCTGAGCGAAATCTTGCGCAAGCTGCTGGTCTTCCTGCCCGGCGGACTGCTGCTGGGGGCTTGGACCATTCACCAGCGTGCGCTTCGACCATGGCGGTGGCTGCTGCCGGCTTTTGCGATGGCCTTTGTGCTAGAGGCCGGGCAACTGCTGCTGCCCGGCAAGGTGCCCGACCTGACCGATGTCGCCCTCGGTTGTCTGGGCGCCTGGATCGGCTGGCGTCTGGCTCGGGCCGGTGGCAGCCTGATGGTGGCGCCAAAACGCGACTTGTCGGCCGCTGGCCACCCGGAGCGCGCACCGCTGCCAACCGTGTGGCCTGATCGAACTCCCCTGGCGAAGCAGCCGTTGGCAGCGCTAAACGGCGTCACGGTGCAGGCGTTTCTGGTTGTAGGCCTGGCCGCCAGCTTGTGGCTGCTGAGCCGGCTGCCGGGCGTGCCGTACAACGTGGCCAAGCTGATGCCTGCCGGTTTGCCGGGTGTGGCCGCAGCTGTTGGCCTGGCCCTGGCGGCCTGGTGGATGTTGGCCGCGCCGCTGGCTATGTTCGGCCCGGCACAGGCGGGGCCGGGGCAGCGCGCTGTCTGGGGGCGCAAGCGTCGCCTTGTCTGGCCTGTGCTTTTACTGGTTCATCCAGTGATCAGCTTTTTGGTGCTGCGCGCCGCCGTGCCGTTGGAGATGATTCACAAGGTGGTTGGCACACCCGTGCTGGCGCTGGGTGGCCCCTGGGAAGACCTGGTGCGCTACTTGGCGCTGCATCTCTGCGTGCTGCTGCCGCTGCTGGGCGGGGCGATGGTGGTGCGCACGGCTTTGCGACCAACCAGCCTGCCCGACCTGCTGATGTGGGCTTTTTTGGCTTCGTTCCTGTTCTGGCCGCTTCATTGGGTGGTGGTGGACCAGGCCGGCACCGACAACCTGGTTGAATTGATGCAAGGTGGCGGCAGCCTGGGCAGCAGCCTTGCGCTGGCTACAGCCTGGTTTTTGGTTGCCACTGCGGGTAGTGCCATAGCGGCAGCCTGCGCTTCGGCCGATTTGGCGGCAGCGCGCCGCTGGCGCTTACTGGCCTTGGCCCTGACGTGCATGGCTTTAGCACCCAGCCTCTACGGCGCCGGATTGGAAGACTTGCTGCTGAAGTACGGACAGGGCTTTTCGGCACTGCAATTCATGGTCAGCGCCAGCCGCGATACCTATGCCACTGGGGGCGAACTGGCTGCGCGCGCGCTGGCTGCACTGCTGCTGCAAGTGCTGGCCGTGGCCTTGCTGCAGGCCTGGGGTTGGCACGCCAGCTCAGGGACCCCCAGGGCCGTGACGCCACCCCGCCAGGCCCAGCCGCGCTATGGCCATGCCAGCCGCCTAGAATCGCGAGTTCCGCCCAGGATTTGACTGGGCTTGTTTCTTGAGGACCGCCCATCGTGTTCATCTCTTCCGCCTACGCCCAAACCGCCCCCGCCGCCGCCGCTGGTGGCGGTGCCGAATCCACCCTTTACAGCCTGCTGCCGCTGGTGCTGATGTTTGTGGTGCTGTACTTCATCATGATCCGCCCGCAGATGAAGAAGCAGAAAGAGCACAAGTCCATGATCGAGGCCATTGCCAAGGGTGACGAAGTCATCATCGCCGGCGGGGTCATGGGCCGGGTGGCCAAGATGGGTGACAGTTACTTGCACATTGAAGTGGCCAACAACGTTGAAATTCAAGTGCAGCGTGCTGCTGTGGTTCAGGTGCTGCCCAAGGGCACGTTCAAGTAATCCGCAAGCCCCGGGCCTTGCCGCGGCAGTGCCGCGCGCCTGGGGTTGGCCAAGGAATCCGTCATGAACCGCTACCCTTTGTGGAAGTACGCCATTCTTGGCGTCGCGCTGCTGGTCGGCCTGCTGTACACGGTGCCCAACTTTTATGGGGAAGCGCCGGCTGTCCAGGTTTCGGGTGGCAAGTCCACCGTCAAGGTCGACTCGGCCATGGTGGCGCGGGTGCAGCAGCTGCTGACCGACGCCAAGATCACGGCCGACTTTGTGCAGTTCGACGGCAATTCGGTGCGTGCGCGCC
>JAYUPP010000142.1:0-11542 GCA_043760045.1 Betaproteobacteria bacterium | reverse complement strand
GGGTCGCCGGTTCGGTGACCTGGGGCCTCCTGACAGCCCAGTTGCAAGACGTGTTTGGCAGCATCGTGGCCTTCAACCGCAGCAACGGCACCAGCGTCAGCGTCGACGCCAAGCTGCAGAACGGCCTCGTCAAGGTGCTGGCCGAGCCCACCATCATGGCCACCAGTGGGCAAGAAGCCAGCTTCCTGGCTGGCGGCAAGATCTTCATTCCCGTTTCGCGCACGGGCAACAACGGCGCTGTCACCATTGAGCTGGCAGAGAAGGAATTTGGCGTCGGTTTGAAGTTCACCCCGGTGGTGCTGGACGGCGACCTCATCAGCCTGCAGGTGACACCCGAAGTTTCGGAGTTGTCGCGCACCGGCTCGCCTTTTGTCACCAGCAACGGCGTCACCACCGTGCTGCCCAGTTTCACCACGCGGCGCGCGCAAACCACCGTGCAGATGCGTGACGGCCAAAGCATGGCCATCGCCGGCCTGATCAAGAACAACGTCACCGAAACCGTCAGCCGCTTCCCGTTTCTGGGTGACATCCCGATCCTCGGGGTGCTGTTCCGGTCCACCGAATTCCAGACCGACCGCACCGAGCTGCTGTTCGTCATCACGCCGCGCCTGGTGAAGGCACCGGCGGGCCCCGTCAAGTTGCCCACCGACGACTTTGTGCCGCCCAGCCGGTATGAACTGTTCATGAAAGGCCAGCTCGAAGGCTCGGGCCGCAAGGATGCACCCAATTCCCCGCCGCCCGCCGACGGTTTGCAGGTCAAGTGAGCGCAAGGAAAGCTGCCGTGAACACTGTGTACACCCGCGTTGCTGTCTTTTCACTGGCGGTGCTGGGCACCTCGGCCTGCTCGGTGCTGTCGGTGGCGCCTTCGCGGGCTGATGCCACCTTCGGGATCACGGTGCGCCAGGCCGTGGTTGCACAGGTGGCGAACCCGGCTGCCGGCCGTGGCGAAGGTGCGCCGCACACCATGGACGCGCAGGCGGCGCGCAGTGCGCTGGGCCGCTACCGCGACAGCTTCAGGGCGCCGCCGCCGACGTTCACGGTCATCAACGTCGGCGGGCAATAAAGCCCCGCCCCGAACCTGCAAAGGCCAAGCACGTGAACGCCAAACGCCCAAAGAACACGGTGCGCCGGGCTCAGCGCGGCGCCATCGCCATCATGACGGCCATCCTGCTGCCGGTGCTGGCGGCCTTTGCGGCGCTGTCGGTCGATGTCGGCCGCATGTATGTGTTCAAGACCGAGATTCAAAACGCCATGGACGCCTGTGCCCTGGCCGCTTCAGCACCGCTGACGGGCGCCAACAACCCGGCACTTTTCGACCAGGCGCGGGCCTACGGCCTGGCCCTCAGCGACCCCAGCCTGAACGGCGCTGCAGCGCGCACGGCCACCTCGGTCAACAGGCTGCACTTCCAACGCGACAACTTTGTCGCCAACAACATCGTCGTTGAATTCAGCTCGGCTTTGGCAGGCGCCGCCTGGGTCGAGGCCACCAGCACCAGCTACACAGGCATCACGCCAGCCACAGCAATTTTTGTGCGCTGCACCTACACAGACGCCAACAACCCCTTGTTTCTGCTGCCGCTGCTGCGCGTTCTGGTGCCTGGAGCTGCCAACTCGATGACGGTGGCCGCGACGGCTGCGGCCACGCTGGCCAACTCCGAGAGTGCCTGCATATTTCCGGTTGCCGTTTGCGCAGCGCCGGGCAGCACAGCGGCGAACAATTACGGGCACACCATCGGCGAACGCCTGACAGCCGTGAACAACCCCAGCAGTGGCTACGGCACGGGCAACTTCGGTTGGCTGGACATGACCCCACCAGCCGGCGGCGCATCGGAGTTGCGGAACCTGATGACCAACCCGGGCGCCTGTAGTGCAGTTTCAGTGGGAGCCCTGGTTGGCCAGCCCGGCGCGGTTTCAACATTGGAAAGCGCCTGGAACACCCGTTTTGGCCTGTACAAAAACGGTACCTACAACACCACCAATGCACCACCCGACTTCACGGGCTACAGCTACCCCACAGGCAGCAACCACTACGCCAACTACGTAACCCGGCTGGCGGCGCGCACACCCTTTCAAGGCATCACGCACAACAGCGTCAACACCACCACCCAGGCGAATCACGTCGCCCTGGGCGGGCAGCGGCGCATCGCCGTGGCAGCGGTGGTGAACTGTTCGGTCTGGGCGGTGCCGCCGGGGGCGGCGCAACCGCCCGTGCTCGACTTTTCGTGCATCTTGCTGCTGGCGCCTGTGCAGGACGGTGGCCCGGCAGCGCACTGGTCCCAGATTGCCCCGAACTTGGACATCGAATACCTCGGCCTGTCCAGTTCGCCGGGTTCGCCTTGTGCGTCCAGCGGCTTGGCGGGTGGCCTGTACGGGCCCAAAGTGCCCGCGCTGGCGCAGTAGGTGACCATGCAGCGCAGCAACCCCAGCACAGCCGTTCGTCAGAGCGGCGCCATCGCGGTCGAATTTGCGCTGGTGGCCTTGATCTTGATACCGCTGATCATCGGCACGGTGGAGTTCGGCCGTGTGCTGTATGCCTATGACACGCTGACCAAGGCCGTGCGTTCCAGTGCCCGTTACCTGAGCGTGGCGAACGACGGGCCCGCCGACGCCACCGTGCAGGCGGCGGCACGCTGCATCGTGGTCACGGGTTCGCCGGGGCTGGCGGCTGGCGGCTGCGCCAATCCGGCCCAGTTGCCGGGGCTGACCACGGCCATGGTCGACATCCTGCACCCCGGCGCCAACCCTGAAGTGCAGGGCATCAACACCGGCAGTGGGCAGATCGGCCTCATCACTGTGGCCATCAACGCCTACCCGCTGAGCCAGATTGCCGCCATCCTGTACCCCAGCCTTTCACTGGCCAACATCAGTGTCACCGTACCCTTCATCTTCTTTTAGAAACCGCCAGCGCGCGCCGAAACCCGGGCACGGCGCGGTGGCGGTTGAATTTGCCCTGGTCATGCTGATGTACGTGACCCTGGTGATGGGTGCCATCGACCTGTCGCGCTGGCTCTATGCCATCAACGCGGCCCAGGAAGCGGCCCGCGAGGGCGCACGTGTGGCCGTGGTGTGTGCGCTGGGTGCAACGGCCGTGCGACAGCGCATGCAGCCTTCACTGGCCACCGTGGTGGGGGGCAGCACCACGATCACCTACGAGCCCAATTTGTGCTGCGCGTATCAGGCCACTTGCCTGCCCGTCTGCCGGGGCGTCACCGTGCGCCTGCAGAACTATCGCGTGCCCGGCATCGTGCCCTTCTTGCCGACCATGCGTGTCCCGCCCGTCACCACCTACCTTCCGCGCGAAAGCATGGAAAGCACCAACAACGACCGCTGCAGCTGAGCTCCCTGACGACACCATGACGACCAAGGTTTCCATCGTTTCACCCACCCAAGCCGCGTCGCAAAGCCTGGTGCACGACATCCAGGCGCTGGAGCGCACGGCCGACGTGCGCGTGCAGGTGGGCGGTGTCGAGATGGCCTGCAACGAGATTGCGCAGTCCTCGCCCGACCTGCTGGTGATGGAGATGGGCCAGGTCGAGTCGGTGGACCTGCACATGCTTGAGCAGGCCTTGATCAACCGCCACGGTACTTCGCTGATTTTGCTGACGCCCGACCGGTCACCCGACACCTTGCTGGGCGCCATGCGCGCCGGCATACGCGAAGTGGTGCCCACGCCGCTGGTCAATGGTGAGTTCAAGGCTGCCTATGCGCGCCAGATGGACCGCATGCGGGCCACCGGCCGCACCGCCAGCGGGCACACTGAAGGCGACGTACTGGCCTTCATGCCCACCAAGGGCGGGGCCGGGGCCACGTTCCTGGCCACCAGCTTTGCCCATGCCTTGTCCACACGCAGCAAGCGGGTGGCCGTCATCGACCTCAACATGGTGTTGGGCGATGCGGCCATCTTCTTGTCTGAAAAACCCGTAACCGCAACCATTGCCGATCTGGCGCAGCAGGAAAAGCGGCTGGACGGTGCGCTGCTGGAGTCGGTGATGATCAAGTGCGACGAGCACCTGTGGTTGCTGGCGTCGCCCGAGTCGGCCGATTCGGCCAGGGCCATACGGGCCGAAACGGTGGCGCACATCATCGCGCTGGCGCGCAACCGTTACGACTATGTGGTGCTGGACATGAGCCGCGCACCCGACAACGTGTCGCTGCGCGCACTGGACGTTGCCAAGACGGTGTACCTGGTGGCGCAGACCAACCTGCCGTTTTTGCACGACGCCAAACGCCAACTGGCCTTGCTCAACGAACTGGGCTACACGCAGGGCAAGCTGGAACTGGTGCTCAACCGCGTGGACAAACGCGGTGCACTCACCCCCGCCGACTTTCGCAAAACCCTGCACTTTGACCAGGCGCGCGAAATCCCGAACAGTTATGGTGCCGTGTCCTACGCCATCAACCACGGCCTGCCCATCCTGCGTCACCTGCCGCGCGACCCGGTCGCGCGGGCCATCAATGCCTGGGCCGACGAATGGGTGCCAGCCGTGCAGGAAGCGCGAAGCACCTGGCTGGGCGGCCTGGGCATAGGCCGATGATTGGCTTGCCCTGGCGGGCTGCGCCAGAACTGACAAGGACCCTTGATGTCGCTTCGTGACCGCCTTTCCCAATGGACCCGTGATTCGGAACGGGCACCACCGGCGAAGGAGCCCGGCCTCGAAACCCGACTAGCTGCAGCCGTTGAGGCGGCAGACCCGGAGGTCGAGCCTGCGCTGGCGGCCGATAGGGCGGACCCGCGCCTGGCTGATGTCAACGGGCGTCGGGCTGCCGCACCGGTACGCAGCCTGGGCTACGTGCAGTTGAAGTCGGCGCTTTACCACAAACTGCTGGAACGGGTGGACTTGGACGCCCTGGCGGTGCTGGACCCCAAGCGCCTGGCCGACGAGTTGCGTACGCTGGTGGAGCGGCTGATCCACGAAGGCGCGATGCCTTTCAACGCCCAGGAAAAGCGGCAGGTCGTCACCGACATCGAGCACGAGGTGATGGGCTTGGGGCCGCTGGAACCGCTGCTGCAGGACAGCACCATTTCCGACATTCTGGTCAACGGCAGCAAGCAGTGTTATGTCGAACGGGCCGGCCGGTTGGTGCTGACCGACGTCACCTTTGACGACGACCGCCACCTGCTGAAGATCATCGACAAGATCGTCTCGCGCATCGGCCGGCGTGTCGACGAATCCAGCCCCATGGTTGACGCGCGGCTGCAGGACGGCTCTCGCGTCAACGCGATCATTCCGCCGTTGGCGCTGGACGGGCCGGTGCTGTCGATTCGCAAGTTCGCGAAAATTCCGCTGAAGATGGACAACCTGCTCAAGTTCGGCACCTTGACGCCTGAACTGGCCGCCCTGCTTGAGGCCATGGTGCGGTCCAAACTGAACCTGCTGATCTCGGGCGGCACGGGCAGCGGCAAAACCACCACGCTGAACATCCTGTCCAGCTACATCGCGGCCAGTGAGCGGGTGGTGACGATCGAAGACGCGGCCGAATTGCAGATGCAGCAGCCGCATGTGGTGCGGCTGGAAACGCGCCCGCCCAACATCGAAGGCAAGGGTGAAATCAACCAGCGCGCCCTGGTGCGCAACGCCCTGCGCATGCGGCCCGACCGCATCATCCTGGGCGAGGTGCGCGGTGCCGAAGCCTTTGACATGCTGCAGGCCATGAACACCGGGCACGAGGGCTCGATGGCCACCGTGCACGCCAACACGGCGCGCGACGCCTTGATGCGGGTTGAAAACATGATTGGCATGGCCGGCACCCCACTGCCCGCACGCGCGGCGCGGCAGCAGATATCTTCAGCGCTGTCGGCGGTGATACAAATCCAGCGCCTTGCGGATGGCCGGCGCAAGCTGATGTCACTGACCGAACTGACCGGCATGGAAGGCGAAACGCTGACGATGCAGGACATCTTCGTGTTTGAACAGACCGGGGTGGACGCCGAGGGCATGGTCACCGGCCAGTTTCGGGCCACCGGTGTGCGCCCCAAGTTCCAGGACCGGTTGCGGTCGTTCGGGCAGAACGTCAGTGACGACATCTACGACCCGTCCAGGGTCTACCACGTGGGTGCACCGCAGGCTGCAAAGGGCCGCGGCCGCTGAGCCATGGATACCGGCCTCGTTGTCACCTTGGTCGTCGCCTTTGTGGCCGTCGTGTTCGGCCTTGAAGGCGCTTACCTGCTGTGGAACAACTCGCGCGGGCCTGAAGTTCAGCGCCTGCAACGCCGGGTGCGCATGATTTCTGCCGGCTCGCATGGCCGGCAGACCGCCGAGTTGATGAAGGGCCGACTGGGCGACAACGCCGGCTTCATCGACCGGCTGATGTTGGCGCTGCCCCGGGTGTCCAGGCTGGACCGCATGATTGAGCAGGCAGGCATGGAGTTTGGTGTCAGCCGCATCCTGGGCGCGATGCTGGGCCTGTTTGTGACGACAGTGTTCTTGTTGCTCCTGATGCGCGCGCCGCCGGCGGGCATCCCTGTTTTTGCGGCCATGGCTGCGGCCGTGCCGGTGGTCTGGCTGGTCATCAAACGCAGCACTCGCATTGCGGCGCTTGAAGCCCAACTGCCCGATGCCATCGACCTGGTGGCCCGTGCCATGCGGGCGGGCCACGCGTTTCCAGCTGCCGTGCAGATGGTGGGCGAAGAGTCCCCCGACCCGCTGGCCGCCGAATTCCGCATCGTTCACGAAGAAATCAATTTCGGGCTGGGCCTGGACGACGCGTTTCGCAACCTGTCGGCCCGGGTGCCGTCGGACGACATGCGGTTTTTTGTCATTGCGGTTTTGCTGCAGCGCGAAACGGGTGGCAATCTGGCTGAAGTGCTGGGCAACATCGGCACGCTGGTGCGCAGCCGCTTCAAGCTGCTGGGCAAAGTCAAAGTGCTGGCGGCTGAAGGCAAGTTGTCGGCCTGGATACTGGGCGTGATGCCGATTGGCATCGCCATGTTCATCAACATCCTCAATCCCGACTTCATGTCGTTGTTGTGGAAAGACCCCGTCGGCTTGACGCTGGTCTACACCTGCGCCGGCCTGTACGTGGTGGGCATCTTCTGGATGTGGCGTTTGATCAAGATTCGGGTGTGACGCATGGGCACCGCTGAAATTGCGATCCTGGCGCTGCTCTTTCTGGCCGTGGTGGGCATCGTCACCGGGTTGAGTTCGGTACTGGGCCGCGACAACGCCGTGCGCCGGCGCGCACGCGCCCTGGGGGGCGAGGCTGTTGCCCGCCCGGGCAACGTCGATGCCGAGGCCGAGTCGCCCTTGCAGCGCATGGTGGCGCCCGTGGCACGCATTGCCACGCCCGACGGCGTTGATGACGTCACCCGTTTCAGGGCCAAGTTCTTCAATGCCGGCATCCGGTCGCGCGCCGCGCCGGTGTACTTTTTTGCCATCAAGGCGGCGCTGGCTCTGCTGCTGCCCTTGTTGATGTGGCTGATCATCAAATTCGGTTCTTCAGACATGAGCGGCCAGAACGTGCTGATGATCCTGGTGCTGGTGGCCGCGCTGGGCTACTACCTGCCGAACATGGTGCTGGGGTCGCTCGCCGCCCGCCGCCAACTGCGCATCTTCGAGGCCTTTCCTGATGCCATCGACCTGATGGTGGTCTGCATCGAGGCGGGGCTGAGCCTGGACATGGCCATCCAGCGCACCGGCAAGGAAATGGCCATCCGCAGCGAGGCACTGGCCGATGAGCTGCAACTGGTGGGCATCGAGCTGCGCATCGGTGCCACGCGTGAACAGGCCCTGCGCAACCTGGCGGCCCGCACCGGTGTCGAAGAAATCAAGATGTTTGTGGCCATGCTGCTGCAGGCCGACCGGTTTGGCACCAGCGTGGCCGATTCGATGCGCGTGCACGCCGAAGAACTGCGTCTGCGCCGGCAGTACCGTGCCGAGGAAGAGGCCACCAAGATCCCGACGAAGTTGTTGTTCCCGCTGCTGTTGACCATCTTCCCGGCGCTGATGCTGGTGCTGGTCGGCCCAGCGGCCATCGGCCTGGCGCGCAGCATCATGCCGATGATGACCTCGGGTGTGTAGATTCGAGGCCAGCCTGCGTTGAAACCGAGGAGAAAAACCATGTCCACTCGTCTGCCAGCTGCCCACGCCGCTGCCGCTGCCGCTGCTGTTGCCGTTGCCGTTGCCGTCGGAAGCGCCGCGGACAAACCGGTGGCAGCTTGCCGTGTGCGCTGCCAGGTGCCGCCCTTGTTTGACCCCTTGCAGCCCCCGTTGCTGCCGGCGCGTCCGGCCCGCGCCAAGCGGCGCGGCCGCAAGCCTGCGAAGGCTTGGAGTCAACTGGCCGTGCAGCGGCCGTTGTCGGTGGCCCCGGTGACGCTGGTGGCCCCGGTGACGCCGACCTTAAAAGGAATGCCGATGGGTCTGCGTCGCCTGGGTGCGGCGGCGCTGGGCGTGATGTACCTGGCGGGTTGCTCGATGTTCCCGGCGAACCAGGCCGCAGAACCAACGCCGTTGCGCGTGGCGCCCGTGCTGCGCATCGACAGTGGCACCATGACAGCCGATGCCATGTACGCGGCCGGCAAGCTGGCCATGCAGGGTGGACAGCCGCAGAACGCGCTGATGAACTTCGAACAGGCACTGCTGGCGCATCCGGGCCATGCCGATGCACACAACGGCAAGGTCGTGGCCCTGGCCAGGATGGGCAGGGCCGCAGAAGCCGTGGCTTTTGCAGAGAGCAGCCTGGCAAAAGGCATCGAAAGCGCGGAACTGCGCGCCAATGTGGTGCTCTTGCGGTCCTGGGCCGGGCAGGCGGCGGTCGCAACCGAGCGCACTGCGCCCCCTTCGGCTACAAAGCTGGCGGCACACCATGAAACGGCGCAGACAATTCCCGAGGCGCGCGGTGCATCAACGGCACCAACGGCGCCAACGGGACCAACGGCACCAACGGCACCAACCGCTTCAACGGCGCCAACGGCCCCAACGGCGCCCCCTGCAGTTGCGCAAATGCAGTCGACGCTGAAGTGGATGCAGCACGGCTCCAATGTCCTGGAACTGAGCCGCCAGGACTCGGCGGCACTTGCACCCACGGCGCCGATCAGGGACGTGCCGCCGGTGCCCGTTGCCGTGCCCTTGCCGCAGGCCGTGCTGTCGCCAGCACCGTTGTTCTCGGTGGTCGCCTTGCCCGCAGCGACGGCCAGCGCCGGACCGGCTGCACAACGGTCATCGCCGCCGTCGGCAGCACTTGTCTCGGACCTGGCGCTGGAGGTGAGCAACGGCGCCGGGCGCCTGAACCTGGCTCGCGTCACGGCGCATGCCTTGTTGACCGTGGGCGTGCAGACGCGGCGGCTGACCAACCATGTGAACTACCGCGTGCAGAAGACCGAGATCCACTACCGCGGTGCAGCGCACCTGGCGGCCGCCCAGTTGCTGGCCCAAACCTTGTCGGTGGACGCAACGCTGATCGAATCGACCATGCTGCGGCGTGAAATCAACGTCAGGGTGGTGATGGGCGGCGACGCGGTCGGTCGTCTGGCTGCAGCGCTGCCGCTGGTACGGCAGGCGCCGGCCGTGGTGGCGGCCAGCTTGTCGTAGCTTGAAATGCGAAGCGGCGAAATGCCGCTAACGTCGCGCTCTGGGAGCTGATTGCAAATCAGCACACACTTGCACCAACTCGCCGAAGGCTTACGGCCGCACCTACTAAGGAGCGGCACTGCAGAGCACGCCTCTTACACCATCAGAATTTGTCACCACTGTTAGCGACACCTTAGCTGCCAAATCTGCGATTTCTGCGGTAGAGCCAGGCGGCCTTAAGTTGTAAGGTGCTGGGTTGTAGGGTGACACCACAAAAGCGGGCGGAGGCGGCGGCGTACGCCGGTCCTGACTCGTCACTTGTTCATCGAGCACCGCCAAGTCGCGTGAAAAGGGAGCACGACCTTCGCTTCCACCAATTCCGCTGGCGATCACTGACACAGAGTAAGCCGACCAAGAGCCGACGCTTTGGGCGTAGGTGATCTTCAGTACGGCTTGGCCTGCCGCATTCGTCTTTGACGGCCCGTCAAAACTGACGATGACATCGGCTTTGCGCGGGTCGAGTTGGCCATTGCCGTTGGCGTCTTCCGCTCCACCAGGGGAATAAACCTCGCTTACCGCATTGCGGTTCAGGTCTTCGTTTTCGCAGACGGCAACAATGCGCTTTTTCCAGTCCACGCCCACCAGTTCCCAGTAACCTATGAGGTAGTACGGCATGTCCACCAGCGTCGACAGCTGTACATCCGCTTTCGGCCCACCTGCGGCGTCGTTTACCTGGACCAAGAAGCGTTTCACAAAATCAAGTTCGGTGACTCCAGATCCAACTTTATTGTTTGTACCAATAGAGACAGACAGAGGCTCGGACACCACCGTCAGTTTGGCAAAGGCCTGCTTGGGGCACGTAACAGCTGAAAAGTCGATGTAGTCCCAGCAGGCACGAACCGTTACGCCATCAAGTGGGCTGGTGCGGCTACCCGGTGTGTAGGTTGTGCGCGCAATGCCAGTGGCATCGGTGTAAACGATGGAATTTCCGGTGCTCAGCGTACCAGGCACATCGTTGATATTGCCCGCGAGATCAAAGCGCACACGCACACGCTGCGCAGGCAGGTTTGTTTCGCGCAAGAAAAGCGCCCTGACTTCAACCGAGTGGTTGGTAGCTCCCAAGTTGGCAGGGACGACAGCAGGCGACACCGACACGGTGGCGGCTTCCAATGGCGGCGAACTGGTTGCTGCCGGAATCGCAGCTACGCTTTGAACTTGAATCGACTGCGTCAAAGAAATACCCGCTCCGCTGGCGGTGATGGCCAGGTTGCCCGACGTGTTCGGCGCGGTGTAGGCGTATTCATAAACGCCCGTGGTGTCGGTTTTGCCCCGCACCTCGACTCCACCCACGCCAGCGACGATGACGTCTTGCAGGGCAATGGCGTTGGAGTTCACGTCGGTCAAACGGAAGCGCACGGTGCCCGACGCGCCGGGTGCCAGCGACGCCGGCAGCGGCGTGGCCACCATCCTGGCGCCGGTGACCTGGATGCTGGCCGTGCGCACCAGATTGCCGCTGGTGGCGGTGACCGTGATAACGCGGTTGGAGCGGTCGGCACCAATGCCCACCCGGGCGGTGGTAGCCCCATCGCTGTTGGTGGTGGCAGAAACCACCGCGGCCGTGGCGTTGGCGTCAACTCTGAAAGTGACCGGCACTTTGTCCAGCAGATTGCGGTTGGCATCGACCAGGATGGCCGTGGCCGTGACGATGTCGCCGCCACTGTTCAGCACCGTGGGCGCGTTCAGTGTCAGGCTCATGTCCGAGGCAACCGGCGTCGGCGTGTTGCTGCCCGTGCCGGTGCCGCTGCCCGGTGCGGTGTTGCCATTGCCGGGCGTGGCCGTGGGGGTGCAGGACACTGACAAACCACAAGGGTCGCCTTTGCCGCCGCCGCAAGCCACCAGCACCAAACCCAGCGCGCCGGCACACACGGCACGTGTGCGCCGGCCGGCCAGGGGCCGAAAAAATGGGGCCCTGAAAGAGTCCAACATGATTCATCTCCCAGCGACGGTGCGACGATGGGCGCACGCGTCAAAGTGTC
>JAYUPP010000141.1:0-11569 GCA_043760045.1 Betaproteobacteria bacterium | reverse complement strand
TCACGCCGCGCAACAAGATTCTGGCGCTGCCGCGCGGCGCCACAGCGGTGGACTTCGCTTACGCCATCCACACCGACGTCGGCCAGCACACGGTGGCGGCCAAAGTCAACGGCGAACCCATCGCGCTGCGCACAGCGCTGAAAAGCGGCGATGTGGTGGAAATCATCACCGCGCCGGGCGCGCGCCCCAACCCCGGCTGGCTGAACATCGTGCGCACCGGCCGTGCCCGTTCGAAGATCAGGCACTACCTGAAGAACATGGAAAACGAGGAGTCGCAGGCGCTGGGCGACAAGCTCTTTGCACAGGCGCTGCGCGCTGAAGGTTTTGAGCCGCCGTCGCCAGACCCCACCGACACCCCGGCCGCTGCGCTGTGGGTGCAGCTGGCGCGCTGGAGCGGCACACGCAACCGGGCAGAGTTGCTGGTGGACATCGGCCTCGGCCGCAAGGTGGCTGTAATCATGGCCAAACGCATGGCCACCACGATGCAGGAAAAAGGCCTGAAGGTGGACCCGGTGCTGATGACGCAGGGCCTCTTCAACGCCGAAGAAACCAGCAACCGCCAGGGCCTCGTGTTTGTCGATGGCGCCGAGGGCACGTCCATCCAGTTCGCCACCTGCTGCCGGCCCATACCCGGTGACGAACTGGTGGGCTACCTCGGCCGTGGTGAAGGCCTGCTCGTGCACACCGCCGAATGCAACTCCGGGAAGAGGCTGTTTGAGCGTGACAGCGAACGCTGGATGCAGGTGGAATGGGCCGAAGAACTGAAACGGAATTTCGACACCAGCCTGCATTTGCTCGTGAAGAACGGCAAGGGCGTGCTGGCGCAGGTGGCGTCTGCGGTGGCATCGGCAGAAGCCGACATCGTGCACATCGACATGGACCCCGAACCGGCCGACGAAACGATCGAACTGCGCTTGCTGGTCAGCGTGCGCGACCGGGTGCACTTCGCCAGTGTGCTGCGCACGCTGCGGCGCGCGGCGGTGGTGCAGAAGGTGGCGCGCTACCGGTTTGGCAGTTGAAGTTTGGCGGTTGATCAGGGTGCCGGGTAGCGCACGGCCACCACCTCAATGCGCGCCACACCCGCTGGCGTCACCAGCTTCACCTCATCGCCCACCCGCGCCTTCAGCAAAGCGCGCGCGATGGGTGACACCCAACTCACTTCGCCGGCCAGGCTGTCGGCTTCATCGATGCCCTTGATGGTGACGGTGCGCTCGGCGCCATCCGGCATGGCATAGGTGACGGTGGCGCCAAAAAACACCTGATCACGGCCATGGTGCAGTGTGGGGTCGGCCACCTCGGCGATGTCCAGCCGCTTGGTCAAAAAGCGTATGCGGCGGTCAATTTCACGCAGGCGCTTCTTGCCGTACAGGTAGTCGCCGTTTTCTGAACGGTCACCGTTTTTCGCCGCCCACGACACCACTTCCACGATCTTCGGGCGCTCGCTGTCCAGCAGCGTCATCAGCTCGGCGCGCAGGCGCTGATAACCGGCAGGCGTGAGGTAGTTGCGCGCCCCTTCAGGCAGCGGCGGCAGGCCGGGCGGCGCAGCGTCGTCGTCGTCATCGCCTTCAGCTTCTTTGACAAAGGCTTTGTTCATCGCGCGCGGCCGGCTGCACATGGGGGGTGTGGCATGCCGCGATTGTTGCAAACGCGGGCCAGCGCGCCGGCGGCACGATAGAGTGGCTGCCACCGCGCTGCCCCGCGCCGCCCTGGCCCTCCATGCCCTGCCCATGACAGCCGAACCCACCGCCGCCAACCCCCGCCTGCAAGGCCTGACCGTGCTGGAACGCGGCTGGCTGTCCAGCAACAACGTGCTGCTGCACGGCACGCCCGACAACCCCGGCGCGGTGCTGGTGGACAGCGCCCACGTGCTGCATGCCGAGCAGACGCGGCACCTGGTGGCGCACGCGCTGCAAAGTGAAACCCTGCGCGAAGTGGTCAACACCCATCTGCATTCAGACCACTGCGGCGGCAACGCCATGCTGCAGCGCGTGTATGGCTGCCCGGTGCGCATACCGCCGGGCAGTTTTGACGCCGCCGTGTCGTGGGATGAAAACCGCCTGAGCTACCGCGCCACCGGCCAGCGCTGTGAACAATTCACGCCCACAGCGCGCATCGAACCTGGCGATCTGCTGCAGGTGGGCAGCCGCCGCTGGCAGGTGCTGGCCGCACCCGGTCACGACCCCGACTCGGTGATGTTTTTTGACGACCGGCACGGTGTGCTTATCAGCGCCGACGCGCTGTGGCAAAACGGCTTTGGCGTCGTCTTTCCCGAACTCGACGGCGAGCAGGCTTTTGACGATGTGGCACGCGTGCTGGACCTGATTGAATCGCTGAATGCGCATTTGGTGATACCGGGCCACGGCGCGGTGTTCAGCGATGTGGCCGACGCCCTGGTGCGGGCTCGCAGGCGACTGGCCGGCTTTGGTGCCGACCCCGACCGCCACACCTGGCACGCCACCAAGGTGCTGCTGAAGTACCACCTGCTGGAAGAACAGCAGCAGGGCCTGGACGCACTGCTGCAGTGGTTCGAAGCCGCGCCGCTGGTGCAGCAGGTTTGGCAGCGTTTGGGCCGACCTGAAGGCAGCGTTGCAGCCTTTGGCCGCCGCGCCTTGACGGAGCTGACCGCCAGCGGCGCGGCGGTGCTGCGCGGTGATGTGGTGTTCAACAGCTGAGGGCCACGTAAGGTTGGCCTGGGCTCTCTCGCCCTGGAAGGGAGAGAGAGCAAGACAAGTTCAAGTCGTTACACGTTCGGCCGATAAACGGGTGACAGGCATGGCATGCAGCCGCGCCCCAACCCGCAGCTCTGGACGGCGCCGTGATTCCAAAAATTCGCCTTGGCGAACTGTTGATCCGTGAAGGCAAACTGACCCCAGAGCAGCTCGCGCAAGCCCTGGTGCGGCAGAAACAGACCGGTCGCCGCCTGGGCGCGGTGCTGCAGGACATGGGTTTTGTCAGCGACGACACCATCGCGCGGCTGCTGGCCGCGCAGCTGAAGTTTCCGTTTTTCGAGCCCCGACTGGAAAACGTGGACCTCACAGTGGCGCGCCGGCTGACCGAGCTGCAGGTGCGCAAACTGCGTGTGCTGCCGGTGGGCGACTACGGCGACCGCGTGCGCGTGGCGGTGGTCGACCCCACCGACTGGGCCAGCATCGACGAGCTGCCACGCCTGCTGCGCGGCACCATCGACATCGAGCTGATCCCCGAGTCGGGCCTGCTGGCGCTGATCGACCGCATCTACAGCACCAAAGACAACATCCAGGGCCTGGCCAAGAAGCTCAGTGAAGAACTGCGCAGCAACGATGTGGACGCGGTGGACTTCGGCGCCCTGGGCGCGCAAGTGGGCACCGAAGACGCGCCGGTGGTGAAACTGCTGCAAAGCCTGTTCGACGAAGCCGTGCGCGCCAAGGCTTCAGACATTCACATCGAGCCGATGGCGCAGGCGGTGGCGATACGCCTGCGCGTCGACGGCCACCTGCGCGCCCACGCCGAGTTTGAATCGCGCCTGGCGCCGGCTTTGGCTTCGCGGCTGAAGCTGGTGGCTTCACTCGATATCAGCGAACGGCGTTTGCCGCAAGACGGCCGCTTTGTGGTGCAGGTGCGGCAGCAGACGGTGGACATCCGTTTGTCTACCCTGCCCGGCCAGTATGGTGAATCGCTGGTCATGCGGCTGCTGCTGAAAGACCCGATGCTGGCCTCGCTGGACCGCCTGGGCATCGGCGCACGCGGGCTGGCTGCTTTACGTGACGCACTCGCCAACGGCGCCGGCCTGGTGCTGGTGACGGGCCCCACCGGCAGCGGCAAAACCACCACGCTGTATGCCTCGCTGGCCTCGCTGGACGCCGGCAGCACCAAGATCGTGACCGCAGAAGACCCGGTGGAATACCGGCTGCCGGGCATCACGCAGGTGAACGTGAACGAACGTGTGGGCCTGGGTTTTGCGCAGGTGCTGCGGGCGGCGTTGCGACAAGACCCCGACGCCATTTTGATCGGCGAAATGCGCGACGCCGACACGGTGGAAACCTGCATGCGCGCCGCCGTCACCGGCCACCTGGTGCTGAGCACGCTGCACACCAACGATGCCGCATCGGCCGCCGCGCGCTTGATCGACATGGGCGCTGCACCGTACATGGTGGCGACAGCGTTGCAAACCATCGTTGCGCAGCGGCTGGTGCGCCGCATCTGCCAGTCTTGCCAGGAAGCGGCGCAGCCCAGCGCACAGCAGCGCGCCTGGCTCGACACCCAGCTGGGTGCTGATAAATGGGACGCCACGGGCATGAAACGCGGGCGCGGCTGCGGGCGCTGCCGCCACACCGGCTTTGAAGGCCGCCTCGGCCTGTATGAAGTGATGGCCATGGATCAGGACCTGGTGAACACGCTGATGCGCAATGACATGGCCGGCTTCGGCGAAGCGGCACGCCGCGCGCTGGCCGGCCGCAGCCTGGCCGTGGAAGGTTGCCGCGCCGCGCTCTCGGGCCACACGACGCTGGACGAAGCCATGCGCATCGGCCTGCGCGGCATGTAGCGCAGCATGGCTACCGCCGAGCTTTTTGAGTACCGCGCCCGCGACGCCACCGGGCGCGAGCACAAGGGCGTGGTGGCCGGCGCCACCACCGCCGCCGTGGCCAAGGACCTGGCGGCGCGCGGCTGGGTGCCGGTGGACATCAAGCACAAGGTGCGCGCCCTGGCCGTGCCCGCGAAGCGCGCTGCGGGTGCGAGTGCGAGTGCGGGTGCGGCTGCGGCTGCGGGTGCGGCTGCAGTTGCGACTTCGGGCAAACGCGATGGGCCGGCGGGCACGGCCGAGCGCACTGCCGACGGCACCAGCGCCAGCCCGGCCCTGCAGCTGCGTCTGCCCAAACTGGGCGGCCCCAGCAAAAAACGCCTGCAAATGTCGTTCGGCATGGTGCTGCGTGAACTGGCGGCGCTGCTGCGCGCCGGCGTGCCGCTGATGCGTGCGCTGCACTTGTCGGGCGACAGCGCGGTGGATCTAAAGGTGCGCGAAGCGATGCAGCGCATCAGCCGCGACCTGGACAACGGCCACAACCTGGTGAAGGCCGCAGAACACGAACACCGCAAGTCGGGCCTGATCACACCCTACGACCTGGCGATGCTGCAGGTGGGTGAACAAACCGGCCGCCTGCCCGAGGCACTGTCTGAACTGCACCGCCACCGCGAGTTCACTCGCCAGACCAGTGAGCAGGTGTCGGCCGCACTTCGTTACCCCGCGTTTGTCATCCTCACTTGTTTGTTAGCGATGGTGGTCGTGAACATCTTTGTGATACCGGCTTTTGCGCGGGTATTTGCGCAATCGCGCACGCCACTGCCCACGCTGACGCTGGTGCTGTTGGGCACGTCGAACTTCATGATCAAGGCCTGGCCGCTGCTGCTGGCGGTGGCGGCCGGCCTGTTTTTCGGCTGGCGGCGCTGGCTGGCCAGCGTGCGCGGCCGCCTGTGGTGGGACCGCATCAAGCTCCGCCTGCCGGTGGTGGGCCCCATTTTGGAAGGCATCGTGCTGTCGCGCCTGTCGGCTTCGCTGTCGTCCAGCCTGGGTGCGGGCCTGACGTTGAGCGAATCGCTCACCGTGACGGCGCGCACGCTGGACAACCAGTGGTACGAAACACGGCTGCAGCAGATGGTGACCGACCTCGCGCGCGGCAGCTCCATCGCCGGCGCAGCGCGCAACATGGGCATGCTGCCGCCGACCATGCTGCAGTTGTTTGCCATCGGCGAAGAATCGGGCTCGCTGGAAGAGCTGATGCGCGAGATTTCGGTGCACCACCAGTCGAATGTGGACTTCGCCGTGAAGCGCCTGTCGGGCACGCTGGAACCCATCCTGATCTGGTTTTTGGGCATGGGCGTGCTGGTGCTGGCGCTGGGTGTGTTCATGCCGATGTGGGACCTGGGCAAAGCGTCGATCAAGTAGACGATCGAGCAGGTGCTCAAGTCGTCGCTCAAGTTCTGCTGCCGCAGGCCGAAACAGCCGGGCATGACCCCAGCATACCGAGACCCCAAGCACCCCCTGCAGCGTGGCTTCACGCTGGTGGAGTTGATCACCGTGATCCTGATCCTGGGCGTGCTGGCGGCGGTTGCGCTGCCGCGCTTCACCAACCTGCAAAGCAAGGCGCATGAGGCCAAGGTGAAAGGGATAGCCGGTGCCATGGCCGCCGCTTCCAGCCTGGTGAAAGCCAGCGCGATGGCAGAGCAGGTGCCTTGCGGCAGCGCCACCGGCACCTCGGTGACGGTGGAAGGCCTGGCGGTGGACCTGAACCACTGCTACCCGCAGGCCCTGGGCAGTTTTGGCCAGGGTGTGCTGGGCGCCGCCAACGTCCTGGCCGGCGACGACTGGGTGGTGGGCGGCAATGCCGGCGCCGCCGCTGCGGGCTCGGTGCTGACGATCCAGCTGCCTGCAGCGGCCACACCGGCCAACTGCTCCGTCACCTACACCTCGCCCGCCACGGCCGCCGTCGCGCCGACCATCGTGACCACCCTGTCGGGCTGCTGATGCATGCGCAGACCGCCCTTGAAATGACCGGCAATGGCGCGCTTCATCCGGCGCTTGTCGCCGGCTCAGAACCCAACAATGCCCAGCACAGCAGTGCGGCCGCTGAGCTGACACCGCCCCCCCACCCGCGCCCCACCCACTCAACTGCGGAGTACAACGTGAACTCACTTTCCAATGCGCCTTCTCAAGGCTACCGCCGCCACCACCAGGCGGGCTTTACGCTGGTGGAGCTGATCACCGTGATCCTCATCCTGGGCGTGCTGGCAGCCGTGGCGCTGCCACGTTTTGCCGACCTGCAAGGCAAGGCCCGAGAAGCGAAGGTAAAGGCCATCGCGGGCTCGATGCGCGCTTCGGTGGGCCTCATCAAAGCCAGTGCGATGGCCAATGCGGTGTCGTGCGCCGCCGCCACCGGCACCTCGGTGTCGGTGGAAGGTTTGAGCGTGGCGCTGAACCACTGTTACCCCCAAGCACTGGGCGCTTTTGGCTCGGGCATTCTGGGTGCGGCCAACGTCTCAGCCGCTGACGGCTGGGCCATCGTGGGCGGTGCCGCTGCGGTGGCTTCGCTGGTCACCATCAACTTGAGCGATGCGGCCACACCGGCCAACTGTTCGATTGCCTACACCTCGTCGGCCGACGCAGTGACGCCGCCCAGCGTGGTGACCACGGTTTCAGGCTGCTGAAGCTAAGCGCCCTTTTCCCTTCAAGTGAGAGGGAGCAGCAACCGGCGCAGCAGCAGACCACCATGCAGCGCACATCGCAGCGCGGCTTCACCATCGTTGAACTGGTGGTGGTGATGGTGCTGATGGCCGTCATCTCGGCGGTGGGTATGTCGCGTTTTGCCAGCCGTGAACCTTTTGCCGTGCAAGGCGTGGCCGACCAGCTGATCTCCAGCATCAGGCTCGCGCAGGCCACCGCCATCGCGCAGCGGCGCACGGTGCACCTGCAGCTGGGTGCCACGCCGGCCACGCTGCTGGTGTGCCTGGACGCCGGCTGCACACAACCCATCACACCACCCGGAGGCGGCAGCTGGCTGCAGGAAACGCTGGACGTGCGGCTGGCCGGCAACCTGAACTTCAGCATCGACGCGGCGGGCGCGCCGTCATTCGCCAGCGCGCAAACGGTGCAGGTCAGCGCCAGCGACGGTGGCAGCCCGGCACCGCCCATCGTCATCGAGCCGAACAGTGGCCATGTGCATGCACCTTGAACGCCGCAGTGCGGGCCGCCAACGCGGCCTGACACTGGTGGAACTGGTGGTTTCGCTGGTCATCGCCGGCGTCGTCATCAGCACCTTGTGGAGTGCCTGGGCACTGCTGGGCCGCAGCAGTGCCGACCCGTTGGTGGCACGCCAACAGCTGGTCATTGCGCAGGCTTTGCTGCGTGAAATGGAACTGCAACCGCTGCCCGGCACCGCCAGCGCTGCGGCCACACCGGGGCGCACCGGCTTTGCATCGATCAACGACTACAACGGTCTGTCGCTGAACGGGATAACCGACATCGAAGGCAATGCCGTGCCGGGCCTGCAGGCTTACAACGCCAGCATCACTGTCGCGCAGCTGGCGCTGGCCGGTGTGCCGGCGGGCAGCGGCTATTGGGTGCAGGTCAGCGTGGCCGGGCCGGGGGGCAGCGGCAGTGGCGGCAACCTGGTGCTGGGGCAGTGGAGGTCGCTGCGGTGAGGGCCAAGCCGTTCGGGCTGAGCCTTCGACAAAAGCTCAGGACTGAAGGCAAGTCGAAGCCGCACCAAAGGGGCGTCACGCTGGTGGAACTGGTGGTGGTGCTCACCATCATGGGCGTGGTGGCCAGCATCGGCGCCACGCTGGTGGGGCGCATCGTGTCGGGGCAGCTCGACAACCGGGGCCGTCTGGTGCTGGCCTTGTCGGCCGACGCGGCCGTGGCCGGTGTGGCCGACGACCTGGCGCGCGCATTGCCGAACAGCCTGCGTTTGACATCTAACGCCGCCGGTGTGTGGATAGAAACAGTGCCGGTGCTGGACGCCGGCCGTTACCGCGCAGCGCCCGACACCGCCAGTGGCAGCCCGGGCGACCCGCTGAACGTGGAAGACGCGGCCGACAACAGCTTTGACGTCATCGGCACGGCGCTGGCAGCGGGCGCCGCCGGCCAGGCCGTTGTGTTCAACAACCAGGGCACACCCGACGCCGACGTCTACATCGGCAACAACCGCCGCGCCGGCATCGTGTTGGCCAGCGCGGGCCGCCACGTCACGTTCACAGCGGCCGGTGCATTGCCGGCGGCACCGGCGCAGCCGCGATTTTTCGTGGCGGCATCGCCCATCACGCTGGCCTGTGTGTTGCAGGGTGACGGCAGCTACGAACTGCGCCGCTTTGTCGGCTATGGCTGGCTGAACCCGCAACCCGTCAGCCTGGGTGCACTGGCTGGCGGCAGCAACAGCCTGCAGCTGGGGGGCCTGGTGGGCTGCAGCGCGGCCTACAGCAGCGCGCTGGCCAACATCGGCCTGCTGAACCTGCGCCTGAGCGCAGGCAACGGAGCGGCGAGTGGCAGCAACGCACGCATGGACCTGCTGCTGCAGCTGCCGGTGGACAACACACCATGAGTGCCTGCGACCGTGCCCGCGCACGCAGCCAGCGCGGCATCGCCCTGCCCGCGATGGTGTTCATGGTGGTGATGGTGGGGCTGATGCTGTCGGCCGGCATGCTGCTCGTCACGCAGTCGCAGCACAGCCAAAGCCTGCAGCTGCAAACCGCGCGTGCGCTGGCCGCCGCCAAAAGCGGCACCGAGTGGGGCTTGTGGAAGGTGAGCGACCCTGACGGCGCGCTGGGCCTGGCGGCGGACACGCTGCCGCCCTGTTTTGCAGCGCAGACACTGAGCCTGCCCTCACCGCTGAACGGGCTGAACGTGCAGGTGAGCTGCACTCGCGAACCGGGCGCCGGCACGGTGGACGAGGGCGGTCTGCGCCTGGCCAGCTACCGCGTGCTGGCGGTGGCCGGCAGCGGCAGCAGCGGCGCGCCCGACCATGTGCAGCGGCAGGTGGAGGCACGCCACACGGTGTGCAAAAACCCGGGCGGCACGGCGCCGCTGTTTGGCTGCTGAACCCGGCCCAACCCGCGCCCGCTGCCGATGCCGCCCAACACGTCCGTGCCGCCACCGCCGCAGCAGCGGCCGCTGAGCCCGCGACCCTTGCTGCGCGCCCTGCCCTGGCAAGGCCTGTTGCGTTCGCGCGCGCTGCGCGTGGCGGCACTGCTGCTGTTGATCGCCGGCGCGCTGTTCGTCGCTCTGCGCGCCACCGCCGCCATCTCGGTGGGCAGTTCCAGCGGCACCTTCGGCACCAATTCCACGTTCACGCTGAGCCACACCGTACCCGCCGGCACCGACCGCGTGCTGATCGTGGCGGTGGCGCAGGACGACCCCAACACCAACCACGTCACCAGTGTCAGTTACGGCGGCGTGTCGCTGACAAAGATTGCGCCCAGCTGGGACAACAACATCAGCAACGAAGTCAGCCTGTGGTTCCTGGCCGCGCCGGTCGTCGGCACCGCCAACGTGGTGGCCCAGATCCGCGACAGCGCCAACGTCCTGCGGGCGGAAAAGGCCGTCGTGCGCGCCGTCAACTTCACCGGCGTCGACCAGTCCAACCCCATCCGCATCAGCGCTGGCAACATGGGTTTGTCAAGCGCCATCGCAGTGACCGTGCCGAGTGTCACCAACGACGTGGTGTTCGGTGTCGTGTCCGCCGCCGGAGACGCCGACAGCATCACGCCCACGGTAGGCATCGAGTTGTGGGAACAGGCTACAGGCTCCGGTGGTGGCGACGTGCGCTCCGAAGGTGCCTGGGTCGCAGGCGCAGACAGCGTCACCATGAGCTGGACCTTGGCGGCCGTGAAGCACTACGCCGTGCAGGTGGTGTCGCTGCGGCCCAGCGGCGCCGGCATCGCCAGTGGCCCCGGTATCGTGCTGCGCTCGGTGACGGCACCGCCTGCGGTACAGGCGGCATCGCTGACCTTCAGCCACACCGTGCCCAGTGGCAACAACCGTGCGCTGGTGGTCACCACCGGGCATGAAAACGACACCCGCACGGTGAACAGCGTCACCTACGGCGGCACGGCGCTGACCAAGGCAGCAGACCGGATCTCGAGCGACACACGCGTCACCTTGTGGTACCTGCTGGCTCCGCCAGTGGGCACCGCCAACGTGGTGGTCACGTTGAGCGCCAGCGAGAACCTGGCGGCGATGGCGCTTAACTTGTCCGGCGTGAACCAGACCACACCCATTGGCACCGCTGCCAGCGCCACCGGGCAATCCAACACACCGTCGGTCACAGCTGCCAGCGCTGCTGGCGAGTGGGTCATCGGCGCGCTGTCAACCACTGGGGATGCCGACCATGCCACTGCCACCACCGGGCAATCCAGCCTCTACAACACCAGCACCGGAACAGCCGGCGCCGAGATCCGATTCGCCACCGACATTGAGCGCGGCGCAGCCAACACCACCATGGCTTGGACTTTGACATCGTCCAAACATTGGGCCGCCGTGGCCGTGCCCTTCAAGCCAGCCCCCACCTACACCCTGTCCGGCACTGTCTTCGAAGACATTCACTACGGCGGCGGCCCGGGCCGGTCACTCGCCGCATCCAGCGGCGTGGGCATTGCGGGCGCCACACTGGAGCTCTACGACAGCACCGGCTCGCTGGCCGGCACCACCACCACGGCCGCCGGCGGCAGCTACAGCTTCAGCGTCAATGGCCAGTCCACCTACTACGTGCGGGTGGTGGAAGGCAGTGTGCTGTCGACGCGCACCGGCTCCTCGGCCAGCCTCGTCGGCGTGCAAACCTACCGCACCAACGCCAGTTCGGGCACGGCGGTGGCGGTGACGAACGCGGTCGGCGGCACCAACCCCTCTGCCGGATCAGCCGTTGCCGCCGGCACCGGCGCCACTTTCGACACCAGCAGCTTCGTGTTCAACGCCGGCGTCAGCGGCACGGCGCAGAGCGTCACCCCAGTGGCGGTGGCCAGCGCCAACATCAGCGGCCTGGACGTTGGCTTCAACTTCGACACCGTGGTCAACACGCTCGACACCGGCTACGGCAGCCTGCGCCAG
>JAYUPP010000140.1:0-11594 GCA_043760045.1 Betaproteobacteria bacterium | reverse complement strand
CCGACCCCGACGACGAAGCCATCGTCTGCGCCATCATTGCGCTGGCGCACAGCCTGAAGCTGCGCGTGGTGGCCGAGGGTGTGGAAACAGCCGCCCAGCTGGCGCGGCTGCAAAACATGGGCTGCGACGAGTACCAGGGCTTTTTAACCAGCCGCGCGATACCTGCGACAGAGTTTTTTGAGCTGGTGTGCCGGGGGGCTGTGCCGACGCTGCTGCGGGCCTGAGCCGGCGCGGCAACAGAGCGCTGCGGGCATGAGCAACGGGCCTGATTCACCGGCCCTGATTCACCGGGCCTGATTCACCGGCCCTCTTGTCACCGGCCCTATTGCACCGGCCCTTTGATGGCCCTGGGCATCGGTATCGACACGGTGTCGATGCCCTCTTCACGCAGCGCTTCGCGCTCTTCAGATGTGGCTTGGCCGCGAATGCCGCGCTGCGGCTCTTCGCCGTAGTGCATGCGGCGCGCTTCTTCGGCAAAACGCTCGCCCACGTCGTCGGTGTTGTCCATCAGGTGGCGCACGGTTTGCAGCCAGGCGGCTTGCAGGTCGGCGGGCAAGGCAGCTTGCACTTCGGTTCTGGCCGCAGGCTTGGTTTTGTCAGCTTCTGCCTTCGGCGATTCGGCTGCTGCCGGTGCTTCGCCGCTGCCGCGTGTGGTGTTCAAGTTCAGACGCGGCGCTGAAGGCATGCGGCTGATGACGTGGTCACCACACAGCGGGCATTCAATGGCCGAGCGACCGTTTTGATTCATGTAGTCATCTTCAGAAGCAAACCAGCCCTCAAAACTGTGGCCGTTGGTGCAGCGCAGGTTCAAAACCTTCATGCGCGCGCCTGTGTTGCCCGCAGCGCCACCGAAGCGGGGTCGCTGGCGCCACTTTGCGCTTGCCAATTCCAGGGTCGTGCACCGGCCACCCGCTGTTGCAGCCAGTGCAATGCAATCAAGGTCTTGGCGTCGGGCAACTCATCCAGCGCGTCCAGCGCCAGCAGCTCTTGCGGCGTCATCAACACCGTTTCGACAAACTCACCCACGTCCGGTTGCTTGGGGCCGGCAAGCAGGCCGCGTGCAAACCAGATCCAGATGCTTTCTGTTGAATAAGCAGCGGCGTTATGCAGCTCACCCGCGTAAGCCCATTCGGCGGCTGTGTAGCCGGTTTCTTCACGCAGTTCACGCATGGCGCAGGCCAGCGTGCTTTCGCCGCGCTCGCGTTTGCCGGCCGGAAATTCCAGCAGCACTTTGGCCAACGGATAACGGTACTGGCGCACCAGCACCAGGCGGCCGTCGTCCAGCATCGGCACCACCGCCACGGCACCCGGGTGTTGTATGAACTCACGTGTGGCCGGGCTGCCGTCGGGCAACTGCACGTCGTCTTTCCGCACTTCCAGAAAGCCGCCACTGAGCAGCGTTTGGCCACCCCGTTTGTGCTCCACCAGGTGCCGCTGGGCTGGGTTTTTCATGGCCAGCCCCGAGTGCTTAACTGGCCAAGGCCTTGACGATGGCGTCGCGGCACAAGGCCATCAAGCCATCGGAAAACGGCCCGAACAGCAACACGGCCGCGCCATTGGCCGCAAGCAGTGCCGTAACGCCCTGCGCCGGGTTGATGGCATGGGTGTGCTGAGCATCGTCGAACCACATGACCTTGATAACGCGCAGGTAGTAAAAGGCGCCGACCAGCGACAACAGCACGGCCACCACCGCCAGCCCAATGTAGAACGGCACGTTGGTGCTGACCAGCGCCTGCAGAACCGCCAGCTTGGCGAAGAAGCCCACCATCGGTGGCACCCCGGCCAGTGAAAACATGAACACCGTCATGACACCGGCCATCCACGGGCTGCGGCGCGCCAAACCGGCCAGGTCGCTGATCTCTTCAGACTCAAACCCGCGCTGCGACAGCACCATGATGAGACCGAAGGTGCCCAGCGTGGTCAGCACATAGGCCACCAGATAGAACATGGCCGAGCTGTAGGCATTGCCCGCCGACAGCGTGTTGCCGGTGACCACACCGGCACTCAAAGCCAGCACGATGAAACCCATTTGCGCGATGGTGGAATAGGCCAGCATGCGCTTCAGATTGGTCTGGCCTAACGCCGCAAAGTTGCCAACCGCCAACGAAGCAACGGCCATCACAATGAGCATCTGCTGCCAGTCCACCGCCAGGCCCAGCATGCCTTCCACCAGCAGCCGGATGGTCATGGCAAAAGCCGCAAACTTCGGCGCGCCGCCGATCAGCAGCGTGACCGATGTCGGTGCGCCCTGGTAGACATCGGGCACCCACATGTGAAAAGGCGCTGCACCCAGTTTGAAGGCCAGGCCGGCAACCACAAACACGACACCAAACACCAGCACCTCGCGGTTGATGCGGCCGGTGGCGATGCTCTCGAACACCTTGGGTATGGTCAGCGTACCGGTGGCGCCGTACATCATGCTCAGGCCATAGAGCAAAAAGCCGCTGGCCAGCGCGCCCAGCACAAAGTACTTCATCGCCGCTTCGGTGGCAATGGCGTGGTCGCGGCGCAGCGCGGTCAGTGCATACAGGCTCAGGCTCATCAACTCCAGGCCCAGGTACATGACGAGGAAGTTGTTCGCCGAGCACATGACAGAGATGCCTAACAGCACAAAGAGGCTGAGCGCATAAAACTCACCCTTCAGCATGTCGCGGGCCGCCAGCGTGTGGCGCGCGTAAGCCAGCGTCACCATCATCGCCAGCGCAGCGAACAAAGCAAGCAAGTGACCCATGGGGTCGACCACCACCATGCCGTTCATGCCGTAACCGGCTTCGCCACTGCCGTGCGCCTGCAGGTGCAACCAGGCAAAACCGGCGATTGTTATTTGGGTCAACCAGAAGGTGGGGCGGCGTTCGGCGTCGGTGACAAACAAGTCAGCCAGCAGCACCACGCAGCCCATCACCAGCAGCCACAGTTCGGGTTGGACGACGGACCAGTTCATCAGGCTCATGTTGGGAAGTTGATCAGTTCAGCGTGGTGTCAGTTGAGCTTCGAAGCCGCCACGTGCTTCAGCAGTTCGGCCACCGACACGTTCATCACATCGGTGAAAGGCTTGGGGTACAGGCCCATCCAGAGCACCGCGACGGCCAGCACGGCCAGCATCAGAAATTCACGGCCATTCAGGTCGGTGAGCGCCTTCACGTCGCTGTTGGCCACGTCGCCAAAGTACACGCGCTTGACCATCCACAGCGTGTAGGCGGCACCGAATATCAGCGTGGTGGACGCGAGCGCGGCAATCCAGAAGTTGTATTTCACGGCGCCCAGAATGACCATCCATTCACCCACAAAACCGGCGGTGCCGGGCAGGCCGCAGTTGGCCATGCAAACAGCACGGCAAAGGCTGCGAAGGTGGGCATGGTGTTGGCCACACCGCCGTAACTGGCGATCTCGCGGCTGTGCACACGGTCGTACAAAACGCCAATGCACAGGAACATGGCGCCCGAAACAAACCCGTGGCTGATCATCTGCACGATGGCACCCGTCATGCCGAGGTCGTTGAAGATAAAGAAGCCCAGCGTCACAAAACCCATGTGCGCGATGGAGCTGTAGGCCACCAGCTTTTTCATGTCCTGCTGCACCAGCGCCACGAGGCCGATGTACAGCACCGCGACCAGGCTGAGCGTGATGACGAACCAGTCGTATTCACGCGCCGCGTCGGGTGCAATCGGCAGGCTGAAGCGCAAGAAGCCATACGCACCCAGCTTCAGCATGATGGCCGCCAGCACCACCGAGCCGCCGGTGGGCGCTTCGACGTGGGCGTCGGGCAGCCAGGTGTGCACCGGCCACATCGGCACCTTCACGCTGAAGGCGGCGAAGAAGGCGAAAAACAGCAGCGTCTGCGCGGGCAGCGGCAGCGGCAGCTTGTGCCAGGTGAGGATGTCGAAACTGCCGCCGCTTTTGAAATAGAGGTAGACCAGGGCCACCAGCATCAAGAGCGAACCGGCCAGTGTGTAGAGGAAAAACTTGAAGGCGGCGTACACCCGTTTCGGCCCGCCCCAGACACCGATGATGATGTACATCGGTATCAGCGTGGCTTCAAAAAACACGTAGAACAGCATGCCGTCGAGGGCGCAGAACACACCCACCATCAGCCCGCTGAGGATGAGAAAAGCGCCCATGTATTGCGCCACACGGTCGGTGATGACCTGCCAGCCGGCAATCACCACCACCACGGTGATGAAAGCGGTGAGTGGCACAAACCACATCGACAGGCCGTCCACACCCAGGTGGTAATGCAAATTGAAGCGCTCGATCCAGCTCGTTTTTTCAACAAACTGCATGGCTGCAGTGCCGGTGTTGAAACCGGTGATGAGCGGCAGCGTGACCAGGAGCGAAGCCAGCGCACCGGCGAGCGCCAGCGCGCGCACAACACCCGCGTGTTCATCGCGGCCCACCGCAAGCAGCAGCCCACCGAAGGCTATCGGCAGCCAGATCGCGATGCTCAGCAAACCCATCTTCTGTTCTCTTCTCTGTTTTTCAGTGGACTGTTCGGCGGGCTTTGCAGCGGCTTGTTTGGCGGGTTATTCAACGGACAGCCATGCCGAACAGGTAGGGCCACAGCTGCCAGGTGAGCAGCGCAAAGATGCCCAGCAGCATGACGAGTGCATAGGTGTAGAGGCGCCCGGTCTGGAAACTGCGCATCACCGCGCCCAGGCTGCCGGCAGCGCTGGCAGTGCCGTTGATGGCGCCGTCTATCAGCGCTTCGTCGCCGGCTTTCCACAGGCCCATGCCCAGCGCGCGTGCCCCAGCGGCCAGCACCCGTTCGTTGAACCAGTCGAGGTAGTACTTGTTCTCAAGCACCTTCACCAGCGGGCTGAGCGCCTTGCCGATGGCGGCCGGTATCGAAGGTTGCATCAAGTAGAACCACCAGGCCGTGACCACACCGGCCAGCGCCAGCCAGAACGGCAGCGTCTGCAGGCCGTGCAGCGCCATTGCGGCGGCGCCGTGAAATTGCTTCGTTAGCTCGGCCATCGCCGGGTGCCTGGCGCTGTCAACAAAAATCGAGTCTTTGAAGAAGTCGCCAAAGAGCATGGGCTGTATGGCCAGGAAACCGATGAGCACCGACGGTATGGCCAGCAGCACCAGTGGCAAGGTCACCACCCAGGGTGATTCGTGCGGCGTGTGGGCGTGCTTGTCGCTGTGACCGTGGTCTTCCTTGGCGTGGTCATCGTGTGCGTGGGCGTGGGCGTGCGCGTGGTCGTCATGCGCAGGGTCATCCTCTGGTGGGAACGGCTTGTTGTGAAAACGCTCTTTGCCGTGGAAGACCAGAAAGACCATGCGGAAGCTGTAGAAAGCAGTGACGAACACACCGGCCACGACCGCAAAGATGGCGAATGGCGTGCCCGGCAGGTTGCTGGCTTCCACCGCCAGGATGATGCTGTCCTTGCTGTAAAAACCGGCAAACAGCGGCGTGCCGATCAGTGCCAGGCTGCCCAGCAAAGCCGTGATCCAGGTGATGGGCATGTACTTGCGCAGGCCGCCCATGTTGCGGATGTCCTGGTCGTGGTGCATGCCGATGATGACGCTGCCGGCGGCCAGGAACAGCAGCGCTTTGAAAAACGCGTGCGTCATCAAGTGAAACACCGCCACGCCGTAGGCGCTGGCACCCAGCGCCACCGTCATGTAGCCTAACTGACTGAGTGTGGAGTAAGCCACCACGCGTTTGATGTCGTTCTGGACGATGCCCAGGAAGCCCATGAACAGCGCGGTGATGGCGCCGATAACGAGCACTAAGTTCAGCGCCGTGTCCGAAAGCTCGAACAATGGCGACATGCGCGCCACCATGAAGATGCCGGCCGTCACCATGGTGGCGGCGTGGATCAGCGCCGATATGGGCGTCGGGCCTTCCATCGAATCGGGCAACCACACATGCAGCGGGAACTGCGCGCTTTTGCCCATGGCGCCGATATAGAGGCAGATGCACGTGACCGTAATCAGCATCCAGTCGTTTCCACCAAAAGGACTTGGGAACGTCAGCTTGGCAAGTTCGGGCGCCTTCGCAAAAGCTTCGCCGTAATTCAGCGTGCCGGTGTAAGCGACGATGAGGCCGATGCCCAGAATGAAGCCGAAGTCACCCACGCGGTTGACGAGGAAAGCCTTCATGTTGGCAAACACGGCCGTTGGTTTCTTGAACCAGAAACCGATCAGCAAATAGCTCACCAGGCCCACCGCTTCCCAGCCAAAAAACAGCTGCAGGAAGTTGTTGCTCATCACCAGCATCAGCATGCTGAAGGTGAACAGGCTGATGTAGCTGAAAAAACGCTGGTAACCGGGGTCGCCTTCCATGTAGCCGATGGTGTAGACGTGCACCATCAGCGAGACGAAAGTCACCACCACCATCATCATGGCCGTTAGCCCGTCAACCAGGAAGCCAACCTCCATGACGAGTTTTCCCAACACCATCCATTCGTAGACCGTGGCGTTGTAGCGCGCGCCAGCATTCACCTGTATCAGCACCATCACCGAGCCGATGAAGGCGACCAACACCCCGAGGATGGTGACCGTGTGTGCGCCTCGAGTGCCCACCCACTTGCCGGCCAAACCGGCGATCAAGGCGCCAGCCAACGGCGCCAGTGCAACGGTCAGCAACAGCCCGGTTGATATCGCCCCAGTGGAAATTAAAGATGCCATGTCCGCGCTCAGCCCTTCAGCTCGTCAAGCTCTTCAACATTGATCGACGCCCGGTTGCGGAACAGCACCACCAGAATCGCCAAACCAATGGCCGATTCAGCCGCCGCCACAGTGAGAATGAAAAACACAAAAACCTGCCCCGCCATGCGGTCGGCTTCCAACGGCAGGTAATGCGAAAAGGCAATGAAGTTAAGGTTCACCGCCAGCAGCATCAACTCAATGGCCATCAGCAGCACGATGAGATTGCGCCGGTTCAGGAAGATGCCGATCACCGACAGCGCAAAGAGGATGCCCCCCAGCGACAGGTAGTGGCCCAGCGTGATGGGGCCCAGCGTCATGCGGCACCGCCGAGTTTGGGGGTTGCAGGGCCCGTCGGCGCTGGGGGTGCGTCGGCCGTAGTTTTCGGCAAGTCCATGGCCAAAGACGGCGCCTCCACCACCGGCTTCATCTTCACGATGCGCATGCGGTCGGCCTTCTTCGCCCGCACCTGTTCACCCGGGTTCATGTGGCGGCTGTCTTTGCGGGCGCGCAGCGTTAGCGCGATGGCCGCGACGATGGCCACCAGCAGCAGCACGGCTGCCAGCTGCAGCGGGTAAAGATACTGCGTGTAGAGCTCGATGCCCAGCATCTTGGTGTTTCCGAGCTCCAGCGCCTTGGCGCTGGCCGGCGGAGCTTCCAGCTGAAAGCCGCGCATCAGCACCAGCGCCATTTCAAGAGCGATCAACGCACCCACCAGGCCGGCCAGCGGCAAGTGCTGCCAGAAGCCCTGGCGGAATTCATCAGAATTGATGTCCAGCATCATCACCACGAACAAAAACAGCACCATCACCGCGCCCACATACACCAGCACCAGCGTGATGGCCAGAAATTCGGCGCGCAGCAGCATCCAGATGCAGCTGGCGCTGAAAAACGACAGCACCAGAAACAGCGCCGCATGCACCGTGCTGCGCGCGGTGATGACGCGAAACGCGGCAAACAGCAGCACAGTTGAGAAGACATAAAAAAGGGCGGTGATCGTGTCCATGGTTTTTATTGTTCGCACCTGCTGCGGCGCGGCCGGTGCTACCGGTACTTGGCGTCGGCTGCGCGGTTGGCGGCAATCTCTTTTTCGTAGCGGTCGCCCACCGCCAGCAGCATGTCTTTGGTGAAGTAAAGGTCGCCGCGTTTTTCGCCGTGGTATTCAAAGTGGTGGGTTTCAACAATGCTGTCCACCGGGCAGCTTTCTTCGCAGAAACCGCAAAAGATGCATTTGGTCAAGTCGATGTCGTAACGCGTGGTGCGGCGGCTGCCGTCGGCGCGCACATCACTTTCAATGGTTATCGCCAGCGCCGGGCACACCGCTTCACACAGCTTGCAGGCGATGCAGCGCTCTTCGCCGTTTTCATAACGGCGCAGTGCATGCAGGCCGCGAAAACGCGGCGACAGCGGCGTTTTTTCTTCCGGAAACTGGATCGTGATGTTCTTCTGCAGGAAGTGGCGGCCCGTGAGCGCCATGCCCTTGAACAGCTCAGTCAGCATGAAGCTGGACAACACGTCTTTGACGGCAGTGAAGGTGCTCATCAGTTCACTTCCAAATGTTGAAAGGCGTCTGCATCCACAGGCCGACGACGACGAGCCACACCAGCGTGATGGGGATGAAGATCTTCCAGCCCAGACGCATGATCTGGTCGTAACGGTAACGCGGGAAGGTGGCGCGCACCCACAGGAACATGGTGGCGACGACAAACACCTTGATGGCCAACCAGATCCACCCAGGGATGAAGTCGAGAAAAGCAAAAGGCGACAACCAGCCGCCCAGGAACAGCAGCGTCGTCAGCATGCTGACGAGAATCATGTTGGCGTATTCGGCCAGAAAAAACATCGCAAAGCTCATGCCCGAATATTCGATCATGTGGCCGGCGACGATTTCGCTTTCACCTTCCACCACGTCAAACGGGTGGCGGTTGGTCTCGGCCAGGCCCGAGATGAAAAACACCACGAAGATGGGCAGCAGCGGCAGCCAGTTCCAGCTGAACACGCCCGCACCCATGTTGGCAAAAGTGCCCCGGCCTTGTTGCATCACGATGTCAGTCATGTTCATGCTGGCTGAGACCATCAGCACCACCACCAGGCAAAAGCCCATGGCGATTTCATAACTGACCATCTGTGCTGACGCACGCAAAGCGCCCAGAAAGGCGTATTTCGAATTGCTGGCCCAGCCGGCGATGATGACGCCGTAGACCTCCATGCTGGTGATGGCCATCAGGAACAGCAGGCCGGCGTTGATGTTGGCCAGCGCCACATCGGGGCCAAACGGTATGACGGCCCAGGCGGCCAGCGCCGGCATGATGGTCATCACCGGGCCCAGGAAAAACAGGCCCTTGTGAGCAGCGGTTGGGCGGATGATTTCTTTGAAGATCAACTTCACCGCATCGGCGATGGGCTGCAGCAAACCGAACGGGCCCACGCGGTTCGGGCCCAAACGGATTTGCGTAAAACCGATGCCTTTGCGTTCCCACAGCGTGAGGTAGGCCACGCAGATCATCAGCGGCAGCACCAGCGCAATTATCTTGATCAAGCTCCAGAGCACGAGCCAGCCGGTGCTGCCCAGCAGGTTGTTGCCGATTTGATGCAGGGGCTCAAACATGGCCGCAGTTTCGCGCTATTTTTTTCCGGACTGTCATACCGCTTCCAGCGTGATGGCGCCAAACATCGCACCCAGGCCCACGGTGCTGGGGTGACCGGCCGCGATGCGCACCACGCTTGTGGCCAGGCCGGCATCTTCTTGCGCGGGCAGCACCACGGCCACCTCGCCCTGCCCCACCAGCACCTTGGCGCCGGGCTGCAATTTCAGTTGTTGCCACAACGCGCTGGGCACGCCCACAAGGGGCGCGCGGGCGTCTGCTGTCATCTGCAGCGAAGCGGCGCGGCGCACCGTGGCGTCGGTGCTGTAGATGGGCACATCGGCCACCCGCTCCAGGCCTTTGGCAGCAGCCGGTTCGGGCTGTGGAACATTGACTGAAGACGCATTGTTCAGGCGCTGCGGCAGCGTTGCGGTGTCACCCAGCGCTTCAGCGGCCACACTTTCCACCGTTTCGAATTCAAAGCCCGGCAAGCCCAGCAGGTTGCCGAGTACACGCAGCACCTTCCAGCCCGGGCGCACGTCAGCCAGCGGCTTGACAACCCCGTGGAAACTCTGCAAACGCCCTTCGGCGTTGACAAAGCTGCCGCCGGTTTCTGTGAAAGGCGCGATCGGCAACATCACATCAGCCACATCAGCGGCCACGTCTTTGAAAGCCGTCAGCGCCACCACCAGGCCCGCAGCGGCCAGGGCTTTGCGGGTGGCGGCTGCGTCGGCGCTGTCCAGCACCGGTTCGCAGTTCAGCAGCAGCAGAGCCTTCATCGGCTGCGTCAACATCTGGCCAGCGTTCATCCCGCCGGGGCCCGGAAGCGCGCCCACCAGTTGCGCGCCGACGCCGTTGCCGGCCTCACCCAGATAGCCGCAAGCGCCGCCGCAGGCTTGGGCGATCCACTGCGCCAGCGCCAGCAATTGCGAGGCTTGTGGGTGCTGTGCAGCAGCGTTGCCCAGCAACACGGCCGTGCGTTGACCCGACAACATCGAAGTTGCCACGCGCTGCGCTGCGGCACCGGCCGTAACAGCCACTGGCGCGCTCACGCCCGCTGCCGCTGCCACGGCAGCGGCCACTTCAGCCAGGGCCTGCACCCAGGCGCTGGGCGCCAGCGCCAACTGGCTGGCCAGCGGCATCAGCCAGTCGTCATGCGCCGCGTGCAGGCTGTGCACCTGGGCGCCGCGTTTGGCTGCCTGGCGCAAGCGCTGCGCAAACAGCGGGTGGTCTTTGCGCAAAAACGAACCCACCACGAGCGCGCGGTCCAACTGCGACAGCGCTGTTATTGGCAAACCCAGCCAGCGTGCCTGCCCAGTGGGTGCAGCGTTGGAAAAGTCGGCATGGCGGGTGCGGTGGTCCACACTTTCGCTGCCCAGGCCGCGCATCAGCTTGGCCAGCAGGTAGAGCTCTTCGTTGGTCGACACTGCATGGGCCACTGCGCCGATGCCTGCATTCGCTTCAGAGCCAAACTCGGCCTGCACACGCTTCAGGCCGTCGGCCACATAAGCCAGTGCCGTTTGCCAGTCCACCGCGCGCCAGTGGCCGCCCTGTTTGATCATCGGCTGCGTGAGCCGGCTTTCGCTGTTGAAGGCTTCGTAGCTGTAGCGGTCGCGGTCGGCTATCCAGCATTCGTTGACGGCTTCGTTCTCCAGCGGCAGCACGCGCATCACCTTGCCCGACTTCACCTGAACAATCAGGTTAGCGCCGGCGCTGTCATGCGGCGAAATCGACTTGCGGCGTGACAGTTCCCAGGTGCGTGCGCTGTAACGGAAGGGCTTGCTCGTCAGCGCGCCCACGGGGCAGATGTCGATCATGTTGCCCGACAGTTCGCTGTCGATGCTGCGGCCTTCAGCGGTGGTGATTTCGCTGTGCTCGCCGCGGTGGATCATGCCGAGTTCCATCACCCCGGCCACTTCCTGACCGAAGCGCACGCAGCGTGTGCAGTGGATGCAGCGGCTCATCTCTTCCATGCTGATCAGCGGGCCCACGTCTTTGTGGAAAACAACGCGTTTTTCTTCCTGGTAACGGCTGCTGCTGCTGCCGTAGCCGACCGCCAGGTCTTGCAGCTGGCATTCACCGCCCTGGTCGCAGATGGGGCAGTCCAGCGGGTGGTTGATGAGCAAAAACTCCATCACCGACTGCTGTGCCTTGGTGGCTTTTTCGCTCTTCGTGCGCACCACCATGCCGTTCGTCACCGGCGTGGCGCAGGCGGGCATCGGCTTGGGCATCTTTTCGATGTCCACCAGGCACATGCGGCAATTGGCCGCGATGCTGAGCTTCTTGTGATAACAGAAGTGCGGTATGTACACACCCGCAGCGTCAGCGGCATGCATGACCACGCTGCCGTCGGCCACGGTC
>JAYUPP010000139.1:0-11606 GCA_043760045.1 Betaproteobacteria bacterium | reverse complement strand
CAGCGTGAAACGCACCCGGGTACACCCGCGCTGCATGTGCCAGGCTGTTGTTTCCATTTGGAACAGTGCTCCTGCCCGGTCACCCAGGTCGCGCGGCGCGAAACTGGCGACCCGTGCGCCATCGGTTCAAGCGAGCTTCTTCGCCACCACCCATCGGCATGTTTCATACCACTGATAGTGCCGCAAGCCGGGTGCCGGCAACGCCTCAGCGGCCCCGGGTATGCGCGGGCTTGCGGCGCTGGGCCGGGTAGAAGACAAACGAAGAGACAAACGAAAAGACCAACGACGTGAAAAGCGGCGTGGCCGTTTGTGCCCCCCAAGATGCTGGACATTCAAAACCTCACCAAACGTTACGGCGAGCGCCTGGCGCTCGACAAGCTGACACTGCACCTTCCTGCCGGCCAACTGGTGGCGCTGCTGGGGCCCAATGGCGCCGGCAAGTCCACGCTGTTCCAGCTGCTGACGGGGCTGTTCGTGGCCGATGAGGGGCAGGCCATCGTGAACGGCCATTCGCTGCACAGTGCAGCGACCCAGGCGCTGCGCCACATTGGCGTGGTGTTTCAGCAGATGTCGCTGGACCTCGACTTGAGCGTGTGGGCCAACCTGCGTTTCCACGCCGACCTGCACGGCCTGCCGCGTGCGCTGGCGCAAAGCCGCATCGAAGCGGGCTGCGCCGCGCTGCAGCTGACTGACGAGCTGCCGCGGCTGGTGCGTGAACTCTCGGGCGGCAACCGGCGCAAGGTGGAACTGGTGCGTGCGCTGCTGCACCAGCCCGCGCTGCTGTTGATGGATGAGCCCACAGTGGGGCTCGACCCACCCTCGCGCCGCGACTTGATGGCCGCCATCAAGGCCGACGTGGCCAGCCGCCACACCACCGTGTTGTGGGCCACGCACCTGGTGGATGAAGCGCAGCGTGCCGACCGGGTGCTGGTGCTGCACCAGGGCCGGCTGCTGGCCGATGGCACGGCAACCGAAGTAACGGCCAAACTTGGCGGCGTCTCGCTCGAAGATGCTTTCATCAACGCCACCCAAAAGCGCCAGCGGGAAACCGCCGCATGAGCCGCTCCTGGTCAAGCGCCTTGGTATGGGCAGGTGTGCTGCTGCTGCTGTCGCAGCCACCAAGCGCCCAGGCCCAGCGCGCCTGCGTGTCGAGCGAAAAAGACCACGCCATCGCCGTGCTCGACCTGAAAAAGCAGGCCGTCACCGGCACCATCAGCACCTGCAAAAGGCCGCGCCATTTGCAGCGCACGGCAGACGGCAAACAGCTGGTGGTGTGGCGTGGTGTGAAGATTTCACCTGACGGCAAAACGGTGTACGTCACGTCTGAAGTGGCCAGCATGGTGCAGCTGGTGGATGGGGCCACCCGTGCGGTCGTGAAGAACATCAAGGTCGGCAAACGCCCGCGCCGCCCTGCCTTCACGCCCGACGGCAGCCCGCCGTGGGTAACCAACGAACTCGACGCCAGCGTCAGCGTGATCGACGTGACCAAACAAGTCGTCATGGACACCATCCGCTTGGCCGTCAATGGCGCTCGCGCGGCCGACATCACGCCCGTGGGCCTGACCATCAGCCGTGACGGCAAACGCGCCTTTGTGGGCCTGGGCAAGGCCAACCCTGTGGCTTTTGTCGATGTGGCCACCCGCAAAACCACCGCCGTGGTGCCGGTGGGTAAACGCGCCTGGGGTGTGGCACTGGACAGCAGCGAAAAAACGCTGCGGGTGATGAACGGCCTGTCAGACGACCTCAGCTTCGTGGACGTGGCCAGTGCCAAGGCCAGCAAAACGGTGCCAGTGGGCCGCGTGCCGCACAGCGTGGGGGTGGTCGATTGACGACGGCACAAGTTCGGTGTGGGAAGCAGTCCGGAAAGCGCACTTTGCGGCCTGCGATCGCGGCATTGCTGTTGCTGCTGTGTGCCGCCACGTTGCAGCCGGTGCTTGCAGCCACCTTCAAGTTCACGCGGCTGGTGCAAGCCGACGACCCGCGCCTGGCACGCTCGAAACCGGAACGCGCCGTCATCGGCCAACCGGGTGACCCGGTGGCCGACGCACTGAAAGTGGCGCCGGCTGAACACCAGCTGGAACTGGACGCAGCCGGCGCCAAACTGGACCTGCTGGTGGTGCCGGTGGCCGACGCCGCAAGTGCACGCGCGGCAGCCAGCAACGCCGAAGCGGCCGGCGCCGCCGCGCTGCTGGACGACCTGCCGCCGGCCTGGCTGCTGGCCGCTGCCGACGCCGCCAGCAAACTGCCGCTGTTGAACGTGGGCGCTGCCGCCGATGGGCTGCGCCAGGCCGACCGCCGGCGCAACGTGTTTCACCTGGCCTTGAGCGAACGCATGCGCAGCGACGCCATCGCGCAGGCCAGCATCGCGCGCGTTGGCCTGAAGCTGGTGGCGAGCAAAAGCTTCAAGTTGTCGGCCGACCCGCGTGCAAGGGACCTGACCAACACACGGCTCTTGACCGCCGGCAGCGGCGCTGAATACGACGTCGTGTGGGTCGTGGACAGCGACAGTGAATTCGCCATCAACCTGCCTTATCGCACCGCGCTGCCGCGCCCGGTGGTGGCTGACGCCGGCCTGGTGGCTGTTGCCTGGAGCCCCAGGTTTGAACGCTATGGTGCGCCCCAAGTCACGCGCCGCCTGACCAAGGTCGCAGGCGGCCCGATGGGTGCTTATGACGGGCCGGGTGACGCGGTGCTGCACCCCAAGGACAGGGTCGACACGCTGGGCGCCGACGCGCCTGAAAAACTGTGCAAGGCATGCAGCTGATGAACATGGGGCACGCGCTGCAGGCGCTGCGCGCCATCGTCTGGCGCGAGCTGGCCAAGTTCCTGCGCCAGTACGGCCGGCTGCTGTCGGCCATCGTGCGCCCACTTTTGTGGTTAGCTGTTTTTGCCGCCGGTTTTCGCAATGTGTTTGGTGTTGCCATCGTCGAGCCTTACGACACCTACATACCCTACGACGTGTACATCGCGCCGGGTCTCATCGGCATGGTGCTGCTGTTCAACGGCATGCAGTCCTCGCTGGCCATGGTCTACGACCGCGAGATGGGCTTGATGCGTTTGTTGCTCACCGCGCCTTTGCCCCGGTCGTGGATTCTGTTTTCCAAACTCACCGCCACGGCCGTGCTGTCGACGCTGCAGGCACTGGCTTTTGTGGCCGTGGCGGCGCTGCTCGGAACCACGCTGCCGGTGTGGGGGCCGCAGACCTTGCATGCGCTGCTGGCGCTGGTGGCCGGCGCGCTGATGCTGGGTGCGGTGGGTCTGCTGCTCAGCGTGCACATCAAACAGCTTGAGAACTTTGCCGGCACGATGAACTTTGTCATCTTCCCGATGTATTTCATGTCCACCGCGCTCTACCCGCTGTGGAAGCTGGAAGAAAGCGGCGCCAACTGGGTGTACCAGATCGCACGTTTCAACCCCTTCACGCACGCGGTGGAATGGTTGCGCTTTGCTCTCTATGGCAAAGACCCGGGCGTGGCGCCCTATGTGGTGCTCGCCACGTTGCTGGTGTGTTTTGCGCTGGCCAGTTGGGGTTACGACCCGCAGCGCGGTTTTGGGGCCTTGAGCAAACGGCCGGGCGGCGGGCCGCCTTGAACGCTAACGCAGGAAGTTTGTCAACATGATGCGTCGCCTGAGTTTGGCGTTGGGCGGTGCGCCGCGCGGCGGCCAACAACCGGCACTGCGTGACGACACCGTTGCCGCTGTGGCGCAGCGCCTGTTCTGGGGCTGGGCGGCTGCAGCGGGCCTGGCCCTTTTCACCGGCTGGTGGTTGCAAAGCCATGGCTGGTGGCGCATTTTGGTGGCGGGCGACCCCAGCGGCATTAGCGTGGGCACCGTGCTGCTCAGTGTGATGGTCACCGGCTGGTGCGGCCGGCGCTGCTGGCTGCTGCAGGGCATGGCGCGGCCGGGTTCCGGCTGGAGAAAAGCCTTCACTCAAGAGCATGCACGCGCGCCCGACTTCGCCGCGCAGTTGCTCGGCGAACGCACCCACGGGCCGCACGAAACGGCCTGGTGGTTTGCCGCCGCCACCATCAAGCTGGGCCTGCTGGGCACCGTGGTGGGCTTCATCGTGATGGCCACGCAGATTGGCAACATGCCCAGCTTCGACATCGACCAGGTGCAGAACCTGTTGAAGAAGATGACCCAAGGCATGGCCATCGCGCTGTACACCACACTTGTCGGTTTGATCGCCAACCTGTGGCTCGGCCTGCAGCTGATGCTGATGGACCGCCTGGCCGACCGGCTGGCGGCTGACGTGTTGGCCGATGTGGCGGCTGACGTGGCGGCTGACGTGGCGAAACCCCCGCCAGTGCAGGCGCCCTGATGGCCGTGCTGCGCAAACGCCGCTTCGACGAGCTCGACCCGTTTTCGGACCTGCTGTTCAACACCCTGCTGGCGGTGGTGATGCTGTTTGCGGTGGCCATGATGGTGATGAACCCGAAAGCCAAAACCGGCGTCATCGACGCCAAGGCCGAGTTCATCATCACCGTCACCTGGCCCGACCTGAACCCCAACGACATCGACACCTGGGTGCAAGACCCGGGCGGCAATCTGGTGTGGTTCCGCGCCCGCGAAGGCGGCATGATGCATCTGGACCGCGACGACCGCGGCCTCAGCAACGACACCATCAACATCAACGGCCAGCAGGTGGTGAACCCGCTGAACCAGGAGGTGGTGACGATTCGCGGTTATGCACCCGGCGAATACACCGTCAATCTGCACTACTACGAAAGCAAAAACGGCGAACCGGTGGCGACCAAGGTGGCGGTGGTGAAAGTGAACCCACGCGCCGATGTGGTGTTTTATGGCGACGTGCTGCTGCAGCGCAAAGGTGACGAAGCCACGGCTGTGCGCTTCACGGTGGACCGCGACGGCCTGGTCACCAACGTCAACACCTTGGCCAAGACACTGGTGGAAAGAATCTGATGGTCACCTCCACCGACGGCCTGCTCTGGGCCTATGTTGCACTGGCTTTTGTGGCCGCATTGGCGCTGCTGGCTTCACGCTGGCCGCGCTGGGCCAAGGCGCTGGTGGTGGCCGGTGTGACGGGCCTTTATTTTTTCGCCAACCAGGTGTTGACCGACGTCTGGGGCTGGCCCAGCCGGCATGCATTGCCCGAACGTTTTGTGCTGCTGGCGGCGGTGATAGAAGAGCCCAGCAAAACGCAGCCCGGCGCTTTGTATGTGTGGGTCAACGCACTTGACAAAGGCAAGCCCGCGCGCGCACCGCGTGCGCACAAGCTGCCCTACAGCAAAGACATGCATGCGTTGCTGAACGAAGGCATGAAAAAGGTGCGCCAGGGCATCAGCCAGATGGGCAGCGCCGAGCCCAAGGCCGGCCCACGTGGCCTGGCCTGGCTGCGCCCGGGCAGCGATGAACAAAACGTGAAGATGCGCGACATGCCGTTGCCGCAGCTGCCAGAGAAATGAACGCCGCGCGAAGCCTTTTCGGCAAGCACCTGGCGTGTGCGGCAGGGTGCACCGTTGTCTTGTTAACAGCCTGCAGCAACCCGCCGGCCACCGATTCCTACTTCCCACTCGACAGCGGCCACCGCTGGGAATACGACGTGCGCACCGAATGGGACAACAACACCGTTGAACACGAACCGCGCATCATCACCACCGAAGGCAAGGCCGATCTGGACAGCGGCCCGGCCTGGCGCCGCCGCAGCGCCGATGGGGTGGACTGGTACCTGCGCGCCGACGCCACCGGCACTTACCGCGTGGCGGTGAAAAACGACCTCACCGAAGAACCCACGGCCGATACACAGCCGCGTTATGTGCTGAAAGCGCCCGTGGTCGCCGGCACCAGCTGGCAACACAGCACCACGGCTTACCTGCTGCGCCGCCGCGCTGACTTTCCGCCCGAGATACGCCACAGCCACCCGGCCGTGGTTATGGTCTACACCATCGAAGCGACCGCTGACGCCGTGGCCGTGCGCGCCGGCAGTTACCAGGGCTGCGTGCGTGTGCGCGGCGTGGCGGCGGTGCGCCTGTTTGCCGACCCCGTGGCCGGCTGGCGCGATGTGCCGCTGGTCACCACCGAGTGGTATTGCCCCGGCCCCGGCCTGGTGAAACTGGTGCGTGAAGAAATCCTGGGCTCGGCTTTTTTGTCGGGCGGTACGCTGACGATGGAGCTGGTGCAATGGCAGTGAAGCCACCGCCTGTGATGCACAGCCGCCCGAGCCGCCGCCGCTGGCTGCAGCAGGTGGCGGGCGCAGCCACGGCAGCCACCGCTGCGGGCTGGGCCGGTTCGGCACAAGCCTGGCAGGCCCGCGCGCAAGGCGTCGACCGCTTTCCCCACCGCCCCATCACGCTGTGGGTGCCTTGGCCCGCTGGTGGCGCCACCGACCAGACACTGCGCTTGCTGGCTGAAGGCGCCGCCCGCCATCTGGGCCAGAAAGTGCTAACGGAAAACCGGGCTGGTGCCGGTGGCACGCTGGTGATGCCGGTGCTGCAGCAGACGGCGCCCGACGGCTACACCATCGCGCAGATGCCGCAGCCGGTGTTCCGCGCGCCGTGGACGCAAAAGCTGCTGTGGGACCCGTTGCGCGACACCACACCCATCATTCAAATCAGCGGCGTGACCTTCGGCGTGGTGGTGCCTGAAGCCAGCCCGTTGCGCACGCTGGAAGATGTGTTCACCTGGGCCCGTTTGCACAACGGCCAGCTGACGGTGGCGACCAACGGCGTGGGCACGACACCGCATGTGGTTATCGACCAGTTGATGGCTGGGCGTGGCCTGGGCTATGTGCATGTGCCCTATAAAGGGACTTCAGAGCAAATGCTGGCGGTGACTTCAGGCCAGGTGATGGTGGGCATCAATTCCACCGGTTTTGCGCCCTTTGTGGACGGCGGCCAGTTGCGCTTGCTGGCTACCTTTGGCGACAAGCGCACCCGTCGCTGGCCGCAGGTACCGACGTTGAAGGAATTGGGCCACGGCATCGTGGCGCAGTCGCCCTACGGCCTGGCCGGGCCGGCCGGGTTGGCGGCTGACGTGGTGAAGGTGTTGCACGACGCTTTCAAGAGCGCCATGTTTGACCCGGTGCATGTGGCCGAGCTGGCCAAATACGACCAGGAACTGGCTTACCTGGGCCCGGAAGAATACGGTCGGGCCATGCAGGCTGCTTTTGAGGCTGAACGGCGCACGGTGGAACGGCTGGGTCTGGCGCGCAAGGGGGGTTGATCGCGTTGGCTTTGCAATGCGTCTTTTGTTCAACCCTGTGCCACCGATCTGTGTGGTCAAGGGATAACGGCGGCGAGCTTGACACGGAATGCCAGCGGGAGCGACGCGCTGCGGCCGCTGCGCGGCAGGCTCACCCCGCGTCCAGGTGATGTTGTCGTGCATAACGCAGCAACTCAACCGCATTGCCAACCCCAAGTTTGCTGCGCACTTGCGTCTGCAGGTTGGCCACCGTTTTGGGAGCCAGATGAAGTGCCTGCGCCAGCGCATCCACACTGGCGCCGCGCACCAACCCCAGCAGCACCTCGAACTCACGTGCGCTTAAAGCCTGGTGTGGCGCGGTGGCGGCGGGCATGTTTACCGCTGGGATGATGTCGGGCGAGAGCAGGGTCTGCCCGGTGGCCACGCTGCGGATGGCTTGCGCCAGCAGCCCCGGGTCGCTGCGCTTGGTGACGAAGCCCCGTGCCCCGGCGGCCAGTGCTTGTGCCACCAGTGCCGGCGCGGTGTGCATGCTGCACACCAGCACGGGCAGTTGAGGCCAGCGCATGCGCACGCGGCGCAGCACGTCCAGCCCGCTGCGGCCCGGCAGTGAGAGGTCGAGCACCAGCACGTCAAAGTCGCCGTGCCTTGCCTGCAGCAGGGCTTGCGCGCTGTCGGCATCGCCGGCTTCGGCAACCACTGTGATGTCGGGCTCCAAGCTCAGCAGTTGCGAATAGCCGGCACGCACCAGCGCGTGGTCGTCCACCAGCAGCACGCGCCAGCGGTGCGGGGTGTGGATGGGTACAGGGGAGTGGTTCATGGCTGCGCTTGACCGACCGTCGCGGCGGCCGGCAGCCGCAGTTCGGCGCTGAGCATGAGACCCGGCGCCATGGCCAAAGCAGCCCGCTCTGCCGCGATCGGCGCCAGACCTGCCTCGGCGGGCGTGGCAGCCCAGTTAAGCGTCATCGGTGCCAGGTGCAAATCACTCCCCAGCGCCCACAGCCGCTGCCGCATGCCGGCCAGCCCCGTGCCCCGTGCGGCCAGTGCCTGGCCTTGCAGCAGCGCCGCGTCAGCCAGCCCGCAGCCGTTGTCATGCACGGACCAGTGCAGCAGCCCGGCCTGCGTCCGCAGTCGCAGAGATGCTTGCGTGGCCTGGGCGTGGCGGGCCACGTTGGTCAGCGCTTCTTGGCTGATGCGATACAGCGCCAGCGCCCAAGCCGGCGGCAGCGGGGTGAGGTCCCAATTCCAGTGCAGCGTCACCACTGGGCCCGCACGTCCGCCAGCGGCCCAGGCCTGCACCAGCGCCTGCAAAGCAGCATGCAACCAAGGGGCGGCATCACCGCCTTCGCCCGGCTGTGGTGCCAGCCGGTCGAGCAGACCGCCCAGGCCGGTCTGCACCTGTTCCGCATGCGCCTGCAGGCTGTGGGCTGTAGTCCGCAGTGCGTGAGTGTCGAGCCTGTTGCTGGCCTGTTCAGCCAGGCGTTGCAACAGCGCTGCTTGCAGCCGCAATGCAGTCAGCGATTGACCCAGCTCGTCGTGCAGTTCGCGCGCCAGCCAGGCGCGCTCGTCTTCCTGCAGTGAAACCAGCTTGCCCAGTGCAAGGCGTCTATCGTCATCTGCAGCTTGCAATGCGCAGCGCAGGCCTTGCAGGGCGGCCTCTATGGCCTTCAGCTCGCGTAGGGCCGGTGGTGCCGGGCTTGGCGATGGCGCGGCAGCGACCGGCCAGGCGGCGGCGTCGGGCCGCAGGCCGCTGATGGTGTGGAGCAATGCTTGCAGGGGTCTGAGGGCGCGGCGCACCTGGTGCTGCATCACCCCCAGCAATGCCAGGGTGCCGGTGGCCAACAGCGCCAGCGACACCAGCCACTGTCCCAGCGCCTCGCGCCGCTCGCTCTGGGCATCGGCGGCCAGTGTCAGTGTCCAGTCGCTGCGGTCAGTGCGCGGCAACAGCCAGCGCACGGGAGGATGTTCGGGCGCCGGGCGCCAGCGTGCGTGCATCTGTGCCAGTGCTTGCAGCAGCGGCTCAGCTGGCGACTCGCTGCCTCGGGCCAGCAGCAGGCGTCCGTTGCCATCGTGCAGCGTCAAGCTCACGTGGCGCAGCGGCACTTCGTTGGCGCGCGCGCGCAGCGTGTCCACCGCAGTGGTTTCGTCCAGGGGGTTCAACCCGGATGCCCGCGTCAGTGTTGCAGCCAGCGACAACGCGGCCCGCAGTTCGTCGTCAATGTCGCGCTCGGCGCGCCATAGACCCAACACCAACGCCAGCAGGAACGCGGCTAATGCCACCGCAGCGGCACGGCGCATCAAATCGCGCGGCAGTTGCAAGGGTGGCAGTCGAGTTTGCGCCGGTGGCAGCAGATCGGGAGTTTTTCCCGGGTGGTCTGGCATGGTCATTGCGCGCTGATGACGTGGGTGGCCGCTGGTGTCGCCCGACAACCAAGCTCGAGGAGGCAGATGATGATCGCAAAGCCCGTGGGGTGCACCACGCTTTTTTCCACCGTCTCGTTGACAGGCTCGACGGTTGCCTCAGCAGTCGGCTGCGCATGGGTGGTTGTGCTGCTGGGGGCCCGGCCTGCGGCGGCTCAGCCGGCCGCTGCACCCGATGCCGGCACGCAAACCGTGGAAGTCATCGGCAGCTCGCCGCTGCCCGGCCTGGGAGTGGACCGCTCCGTGCTGCCTTACAGCACACAGCTGTTCCGCCGTGCCACCCTGGAACAGGCTGATCACCTGAGCGACTTGCTGGTGCGGCGGGCGGCCAGTGTGCAAGTCAATGACATCCAGGGCAGCCGCTACCAGGGTGACGTGACGTTTCGGGGTTATCGCGCTTCGGGCCTGATTGGCGCTGCACAGGGGCTGGCGGTGTATCTGGACGGCGTGCGCATCAACGAGCCCTTTGGTGATGTCGTGAACTGGGACCTGGTGCCCGAACAGGCCCTGGCGAACGTGGCCCTGGTGCCGGGCGCCAACCCCGCATTTGGTTTGAACACACTCGGCGGCGCGCTGGCGCTGCGCACCGCAGATGGCCGCAGCGCACCGGGCCTGCGCGGTGAACTCAGTGCCGGCAGTTTTGGCCAGCGCCGCTTGCATGTGTCGCACGGCGCGGCCAGCAGCGATCAGCAGCATTACTTGAGCCTGGGGTTGTTTGACGAACGCGGCTGGCGCGACCATTCGCCGGGTCGTCTGGGCCATGCGCTGGCCAAGCTGGGCCAGCAGACGGCGCTGGGCGAATTCACCATCAGCGCACTGTTGGCGCAAAGCCGTCTGGTTGGCAACGGCCTGGTGCCACTTGAAACAGTAGACGCCGAAGAAGGCAGCCGCAGCCCCGACCTGGGCGCCCAACAACGCAGCGCCGTCTACACCCACCCCGACCGCACCATCCAGCGGCTGCAGCAATACGGCTTGCAGTGGCGCCACACGCTGGCCTCTGGCGCCCTGGCCGAAGCGCAGGCCTACAGCCGCAGCACGCGACGCAACACGCTGAACGGCGACGCCGCTGAAGTGCCCGATGGCGATGAAACCGCCAGCCTGAACCGCAGCGCCACACGCCAGCGCAGCAGCGGCCTGGCGTTGGCACTGGCCGGCCGCAGCGCCGCACACCAGTGGCAGGTGGGTTTGAGCCTGGACCGGGCGCGCGTGCGCTACGAACAGACCCAGCAGGAAGGCGGCTTCACTGCCACACGCGGTGTGCAGGCTGGCGACGAAGCCGCCGATTTCAGCGCTTCGGTGCAGGGCAGCAGCCGCCACAGCGGCCTTTACGCCACCGACACCTGGCGCCTGGCAGCCGGCACACACCTGACGGCGACGCTGCGCCATAACCGCAGTGTGGTAGGGAACACATTGGTGAGCGTGGACGACGACAGCTTTGAGATCGAGGCACACCCGCACGAGCGCTTCCACTACCGCAGCTGGGCCCCGGCAGTCGGCATTGCGCAGCGCTTGGGCACGGGCGAAGGTGCGCCCACGCTGTTTGCCAACCTGGCGCTCAACACACGGGTGCCTACCGTTATTGAACTGGGCTGTGCCAACCCCGACGAGCCCTGCCGTTTGCCCGCCGGCTTGCAGTCAGACCCTTACCTGAAGGCGGTGCAGGCACGTTCCATGGAAGCCGGCTTGCGCTGGGGCGCTGCACACGGCTCATCTCGCGGCGCGGGCGGCTCTTTGGTGGTCTACCGCAACGACAACCACAACGACATCCTGTTTTCCAGTGTCAATGCCAGTGGCCAGTTAGGCTACTTTCGCAACTTCGAACGCACGCGCCACCAGGGCCTGGAGCTAGAGACACAGTGGCGCGCCGCCGCCTGGGACGCCAGCGCCAGCTACAGCCACCTGCAGGCCACCTACCAGGCCGCAGGCACGCTGCGGGTGGGTGCGCGCAACGTGGCCGTGTTGCCGGGCACCCGCATGGCCGGCCTGCCGCGCCACGCACTGAAATTGGCGCTGGACTGGCGCGCTGC
>JAYUPP010000138.1:0-4317 GCA_043760045.1 Betaproteobacteria bacterium | reverse complement strand
CTGCATAACCGGGCGACAGCAGGTTGCCGGCCTGCTGTGTCAACGGGGCTTCAGCCACGCTGTCGGTCTGGCCTTCGGCGGTCATGAGCTTGGCGATGCCAAAGTCCAGCAGCTTGAGTTGCCCGTGCTCGTCCACCATCACATTGGAAGGCTTGATGTCCCGGTGCACCACCAGGTGACCGTGCGCGTGTTGAACCGCGTCCAGCAGGCTCAGGAACAGCTGGATGCGGGCTGGCAGGCCAAGCCGCTCATCGTTGCAATGCACGTCGATGTGCCGCCCGCGCACATGTTCCAGCACCAGATAGGGCTGACCCGAGGGTGACACACCCGCATCGAGCAGCCGCGCAATGTGCGGGTGGGCCAGCCGCGCCAGGATGTGGCCCTCGCGACGGAAGCGCTCGGCGCGCGCTTCGCCCTGCATCGACAGGCCGAGCAGCTTGACGGCCACCACACCTTCAAAGCGGCCGTCGTCGCGCCGGGCCAGCCACACGCTGCCCATACCGCCTTCGCCAATCGCTTCTTGCAGCGTGTAGGCGCCCAGCCGCTGGCCGGCCAAGGGGGTTGCAAAAAGTCCAGCCCCGGCAGCGGGTTCGCCTTGCAGAAAACTTTCGGTCTCGGCCTGTTGGTGGCTTTGCAGCAGGCGCTGCAGGTCGTCCACCAGGTGCGGGAAGTCGGTGCGCCAGCGTTGCAACAACGCCGGCCGCTCGGCCGGGCTGACGTCCAGCGCTTCGTCCAGCAAAGGCTGCAACGTCTTCCAGTGCGGAGGCAACATGCGCGGACCCGGTGTAGGCAATGCGCGCAGTGTAGGCAAGCGGCGGCTGGTCGTGCGGCCCGGCCGCTGTGCAGCCGCAGCCGCAGCCGCAGCGCCGTGCCCCGGCTATGCCGTTGCGGCCAAGCGCACCGCGTTGCCCAGCAACAGGCGCAAGCGCGGCAGCGCAGCGCGCGCGGCCTGGCGGCCGATTTCGATCAGCTCGGGCATCGCTTCGGTGTCGAAGAGACCAATGCGGCGCGGCAGTTCCGGCAGCATCAACACCAGGCGCGAAGCGTCTGCGCTGGCCAAACGGGCATCGAGCAGGTTGTTGGACAAGGCCGCGGTGATGCGCGTGGCCAGGCGCGACGCGGTGTTGGCGTTGCGCGGAAACGGCACCCGAAAGCCCAGCGCCACGGTGATCTGGCCCGCTGGCGCGGCGTCCACCGGCAAGGGGTCTGACAGGCTGCCGTCAACCAGCAGCTGGCCGTCGATGCGCTGCGGCGCAAACAGAAAGGGCAGGGCCACGCTGGCCCGCAGCGCCTGGGTCAATGACCCCCGTTGAAGGACCACCGATGCGCCCGTGGCGGCGCAGGTGGTCTGCACGCGCAGCGGCGTGGGCAGGTCTTCGATGCGGATGTCGCCAAAGGCGATCTGCAGGCGCTTGCAGATCTGGCTGTCGTCGCGCAGGGCAAAGCGGTCGTCAAACCCGGCCAGGCGCGGCAGGGCCACTTCCAAGATCGCACGGTGGCGCTTGCGGCTGGTGATGTCGCGTGACCACAGGTCGCGTGCCATGTCGATGCAGCGTTGGGCGGGGTGGCCTGCGGCGATGACCGCGCCAAAGATGGCCCCGGCGCTGCAGCCGGTGATGGCGGCTGGTTTGAGGCCCTCTTGCTCAAAGACCTGCATGGCGCCCAGCCCGGCAATGCTTTTGACGCCGCCGCTGCCCAGGACTAGCGTGAATGAAGAGGAATGGAAGCTTCGCATGCGGGTTCCCCAAGGTTCAAAGTTGCCAAGCGGCGGTGCTGAAGGCGCTGAAAGCGCTGACGGATGAAAAGGTGCGGGCTGGGCGTTTGGTCGGCGCGCTCAAGCGCAATTCGGCGCGCATCAGCCCGGGTTCATGGGGATGCGCACCGCACTCAAAACCTTGGGCGCGGGCCAGCGATTGCATCGCCTGATTGCCCGGCAACACGTCACCCATCAGGCAGGGCAGACCCTGTTCGCGGCCGGTTTGAACCAAGGCGGTCAGCAGGCGTTGGCCAATACCGCAGCCCTGCCAAGCGTCGGCCACCGACAAGGCAAATTCGGCGCTGGAGTTGACGGCGGTGCGCACCCAGCGGCCTTCAGCGACGGCGTGTTCCAGTCCGTCTTCCCAGCGGGTGACGATGAAAGCCGCGTGGTGCTTGAAGTCTGCACCGGCCATCCAGGCCAGCCGCGCGGCCGACAAGCGGCCCACGGCGCCGTGGAAGCGGCTGTAGCGGGCTGCGCGAGACAGCTGCTGCTCGAAGAATTCGCCCAGCAAGGCCGCGTCGTCGGAGCGCACCGGGCGCAAGGTCAGCGGGGTGCCGCGGGCGCTGGTCCAGCGGGTGTGGCGCTGATGAGCGGGGGGCTGGGCGGGTCTTGCCCGGGTTGCTGATGTGGATGGCGTGGATGAGGCGAAGGCCTGTATCAGGCCGAACAGGCCGAACCGTCCGAACAGTCCTGACAGGTGGGTACGCATCGGGCGACTCCTTGGCTGCTGCGGGTGGCGAATGCCGCCCTTGCAAGGGAAATCGCGAAGCCGTGGCCAAAGCCGCCATGCGGCTGAAAACTATTTTTTTGGTGGGCTGTCGGCCACGGCCGGCGGTCGTCCGACGGCGGCCGCGGGTTGCGGACGGCTGGCTGTCAGCCGCCGCTCAGCGCGTGGCGCAGCAACAGGCGCGCTTTCTCCCATTGGCGCTGCGCGGTCCGCTCGGACACGCCCGTCATGCTGGCAATCTCGACCAAGGTGAAGCCGCAAAAGAACTTCAGGTCCACCAGGTGCGCCAGCGTCGGTTCCACCTGCGCCAGTTCATCCAACGCGTCGCTCAGCGTCTGCAGACTCTCGGGTTCGGCGCACTGTTCGGCCAGGACGGTGCTGAAGCTGGTGATGTCCAGCCCATGCCCTCGCTTGATGGCCTGGCGGCTGCGCACGTGGTCGATGACCAAACCGCGCATGGCGCGCGCGGCGTAAGACAGAAAGTGGGTTTTGTCGTTGAAGGCCAGGCCAGCGCGGCCGCCGATGTCCAGGTAGGCCTCGTGCAGCAGGGTGGTGGTGCCCAAGGAGGGCAGCGCCCCGTAGCGGCCGGCCTCGCGCCGTGCGATGCGGTGCAACTCGGCGTACAGCGCAGCAAACAGCGCGCCCCGGGCCTCGGCGTCGCCACCTTCGGCGCGCTGCACCAGCGCCTGGTGGGCCGTGTCGGGCTGTGGGGGCATGCTCATGCGGGGCAGTGTATCGGGCACCGACAGGCGCGCCACACAGGCGGGCCGCGTAGCTTGCGGCAGCGTCACCGCGTCAGCCGAAGAGCCCCGGCGCGCGCGTCGGGTCGTCGCCTTCGCTGTAAAAACAGCTGGGGCACACGGCGCGGTAACTCTCGTTGCCACCGATCATGACCTGCTCGCCTTCCTTGACCCGGCGGCCTTGGGCGTCCACGCGAAGGTTCATGCTGGCCTTGCGGGCACAGGCGCAGATGGTCTTCATTTCTTCCAGGTCGTCGGCCAGGGTCAGCAGAGCCGCGGCGCCAGGGAAGGCGTCGCCACGGAAGTCGCTGCGCAGGCCGTAGCACAGCACCGGCACCGGGTGCTGGTGGGCCAGGCGGTGCAGCTGCCGCACCTGTTCGGGCGTCAGGAACTGGGCCTCGTCGATCAGGATGCAGGCCAGGGCTTGACCTGGGACAGGGTCCTGCCCCTGAGCCTGGCGCCGGCTTTCGTCCAAGCCGGCCGAGTCGAACACCGTCTCGGCACCAAAGGTCTCGACCTGGCGCTGCAAACCCAGGCGCGAAGCGATCACGCCCACACCACCGCGGTCGTCGTGCGCGGCGGTGAACAAACGCACGCGCATGCCGCGTTCTTCGTAGTTGTAGGCGGCTTGCAGCAAGTGGGTGGACTTGCCGGCGTTCATGGCCGCGAAGCGGAAATACAGCTTGCTCAAAAAACCGGCCCCTTGACCGTCAAGGTGATGCTGCAACAGCGGCCCGTGCCCACAAGGGCTGCGCCAGATGCTGCAGCGACCCGGCGGCGCGCCGGGCCTCAAGGGGTGAATTGTGGCCCGCTTGCCCTGGCCTTTACAGCGCCGGAATGCGCAGCGCCTGCCCCGGATAGATCTTGTCCGGGTGGCTCAGCATCGGCTTGTTGGCCTCGAAGATGACCGGGTATTTGTTGGCGTCGCCGTAAAAGGCCTTGGCGATCTTGCTCAGGTTGTCACCGCTCACCACCACGTGGAACCGGGCTTCGGGCTCGGGGTTGGCCACCGTCATCATGTCGTTGACGGCCGCCACGCCGGCCACGTTGCCGCAGCACAGCAGCACCTTTTCCTTGGTGGCCTGGTCGTC
>JAYUPP010000137.1:0-4345 GCA_043760045.1 Betaproteobacteria bacterium | reverse complement strand
CTTTGTTGCGGGTGCAGTTCGGCGTTGACCAGGGCCGCCAGGTGCTGGCCGCCGACCTGCCCGACCACATCTACCGCCTGCCGCGCCGCCAGGACGTGCGCGTGCGGCGCAACGACACTGACGGGCCTAAAGCCCGCTTTTCGTACCCTGCCGCGCCCGGCTCGGTCAGCACGCTGCCATTGCTGGACGTCAGCAGCACCGGCTGTGCCTTGCTCAGCCCTTTCGACGGCCCCTTGATGGCTCTGGGCCTTGTGTTGACAAAGGTGGAGATCGAGCTGGACGACGAGACCATCCTCTTTTCAGATCTGCTGGTGCACCACATCACGGCGCACAGCCGGCGCGAGCGCAACACCCGCGTGGGCTGCGAATGGCGGGGCATGGCGCCGGCTGCGCATCAGCGTTTGCTGCAGTGGGTAGAACGGGGCCGCAAGCGGCGCGACTTGATTTCGCTGAACCTGCGCTGAGTTTGCGCTGAGTTTGCGCTGAAGCTGCGCTGAGCTCGCTGCTCTGCAGTCAGGCATTAGCATCCCGCCCATGTCATTGGCGGCCATCATGGGTCAGGTTCTGGCCTTCGTCGCGCGGCTCATCACCGGCGCCCAAGGCCACTGGAAAGGCTGTCCGCCGAAGGCCGAGCAGCGCATCTATTTTGCGAATCACCAGAGCCACCTGGACTGGGTGTTGATCTGGGCCGCGTTGCCGCACGACTTGCGCGCCCGCACGCGGCCCATTGCGGCGCGCGACTACTGGACTTCGTCACCCTTCAAACAGTGGTTGACGACCGAAGTCTTCAACGCGGTTTACGTCAACAGGAAGCGCATCAAGGGTGCAGCGGCCGACGGCAGCGAAGACCAGGACCCGCTGGAGCCTTTGGTTGACGCGTTGGCGCAGGGTGACTCATTGGTCATCTTCCCCGAAGGCACACGCAGCGCACGCGGCGAACCGGCTGACTTCAAGAGTGGCCTTTATCACCTGGCGCAGCAGTTCCCGGCCGTGCAGCTGGTGCCGGCGTGGATAGACAACGTGCAGCGTGTCATGCCCAAGGGAGAAGTGGTGCCGGTGCCGATCCTGTGCACGGTGACATTCGGCGTGCCGCTGCAGTTGCGCACCGACGAAGACAAAGCGCCGTTTTTGCTGCGTGCGCGCCAGGCCGTGCTGGCCGCGCGGCCGGTGCGGCGCTGAACGCCATGTTGTTGCAACGCTGCCCATGAACACACTGCGCCTGATGCCCGTCAACCAGCAGGTGGGGCTGCTGTTTGTGGCGCTGTTTGGTGTGCTGACACTGGTGTCGCTGCAGGTGCTGTGGATGACGCTGCGCGATGAAGCCGCGGGCGCTGAAGGCAACGCCAACGGCACCGGCAATGGCCCGGTAAACAGCGGCGCGCAGACCCTCATTCGCCACGAGCGCCAGACCCAAACACACCGCGACCTGCGCGCGGTGTGGCTCGGCTCGCTGGTGTTCTGGGTGTCGTGGATATCGGGCGCGCTGGGTGCCACGCTGACGTTTGCGGTTCTTTCCTTCCTGGCGCTGCGCGAATTTGTCACCCTGTTGCAAACACGGCGCAGTGACCACCGCAGCCTGCTGCTGGCTTTTTTTGTTGCATTGCCTCTGCAGTATTTGCTGGTCGGCCTGCGCGCGTTTGACTTCTTTACGGTATTCGTGCCGGTGTTTGTGTTCGGTGCCTTGCCGGTGGTGGCCGCGCTGGCCGGCGACCCCGAACGTTTTTTGTCACGCAGTGCCGAAATTCAGTGGGGCATCATGGTCTGCGTGTTTGGCCTCAGCCACGCACCGGCGCTGCTGCTGTTGAACCTGCCGCAGTTTGAAGAGCGCGGTGCCTTTCTGCTGTTTTTCCTGGTCATGGTGGTGGCGCTCGCGCACATCACGCAAGAGCTGGCCAGCCGTCGGCTGCGGCGCCGGCCCGTGGTGCGGCAAATCGACCGCAGCTTTTCGTTTCGCGCCTGGGGGCTGGGCGTGGCGGCGGCTGCGGTGCTGGGCGCGGCCCTGTTCTGGATCACGCCGGTGAACCCCTTGCAGTCGGCACTGGCGGCTGCCGTGGCCGGTGGCTGCGGCACGCTCGGAGACCTGGTGATGCGGGCGATGAAAAAAGACGCCGGCGTGCGCTACTGGGGCAACCGCAGTTCAGTCACCGGCGCCGTGGGCCTGCTGGACCGGCTGGCGCCGCTGTGTTTTGCGGCGCCGGTGTTTTTCTACACCGTGCGCTGGACTTTTGTTTGACACGGGTTTGCCATGCGTTTGATCGAACCTGGGCTGGGCTGGACATGAAACCGTCGCTGCTTTTTACATGCTGATCCTGGGCATCGACCCCGGCCTGCAGCGCACCGGCTTTGGCGTCGTGCAAGCGCAGGGCGCGCAGCTGGCTTATGTGGCCAGCGGCACCATCAGCACCACCGAAGTGGCGCGCGGCGACCTGCCGCTGCGCCTGAAGATCATTTTCGACGGTGTGCAGGAAGTGGTGCAGCGCTACCAGCCAGAGTGTGCGGCAGTCGAAATCGTGTTTGTCAACGTCAACCCGCAGAGCACCTTGCTGCTGGGCCAGGCGCGGGGTGCCGCCATCGCAGCGCTGGTCAGCAAAAACCTGGGCGTGGCCGAATACACCGCGCTGCAAATGAAAAAGGCCATCGTCGGCCACGGTTTGGCCAGCAAGTCGCAAGTGCAGGAAATGGTGAAACGGCTGCTGAAGCTGCCCGCCCTGCCGGGCAAAGACGCGGCCGATGCGCTGGGCCTGGCCATCACCGCAGCGCACGCGGGCGCCAGCTTCGCCGCGCTGCAGCAGCAGGCTGCGCCGCTGCAACGGCGCCAGCATGCACAGTACCGCAAAGGCCGTGCCTACTGACAACGCAGGCACGCTGCTTGCGAGCGCCCTGCTACAGGCTGATACAGGCTGCTACCGCGGTGCAGCCAACTGCAGCCGTGTTGTGACGAAGTGCAGGCATCGGGCCGCTGCGGCGCACGGCAGCCCCCGGAATGCGGGTCTGATGCCGATCTATGGGTATGCAGGTTTGTGGCACTCTGGGTGCCCACTCTCGGTACCCGTTGTCAGACCGAGCCGAGAGTGGGCACTAACTGGTCAGCCGTGGGTGTTCTACAGGAGTTCAGCATGAGCCTTGGAAACAGCAGCCCCTCAACGTCAGCCCCTGCGTCGGCCCCAATTTCGGCGTCATCGTCGGCCCTGACGGTGCGCCGACAGGGCCCCACGCTCGGTGTGGCCCGCATGCGTGCGCTGTACCGCCTGGGCGACGTGGAACAGCGCCTGGACAAACTGCCTGCGCATGACCACGACGGCCTGCGTGCCACCTATGAACGCATGATCGAAAAGGGCGCCGAGCGCTTTCAGGTCAAGCCCGGCGGCTTGCCGGCGATGGCGCACCTGTATGACGACTTGCCCAATTTCAGCGACGTGCTGGACGACGTGAAACGCCAGCTGGCGCTGTGCCAGGACAGCGGCGACGCGCTCGAGATCACGCCCATGCTGCTGCTGGGCCCGCCGGGCATCGGCAAGACCCACTTCGCGCGCGAAATTGCACAGCTGCTGGGCACCGGCATGGGCTTCATCAGCATGAGCAGCCTGACCGCCGGCTGGGTGCTCAGCGGAGCTTCCAGCCAATGGAAAGGTGCCCGCCCGGGCAAGGTGTTCGAGACGCTGGTGGACGGCGCTTATGCCAACCCGGTGATGGTGGTGGATGAAATCGACAAAGCGCGCGCCGAACACGCCTACGACCCGCTGGGCGCTTTGTACAGCCTGCTGGAACACGACACCGCCGGCAGCTTCACCGACGAATTTGCAGAGGTTGCCATCGACGCCAGCCAGGTGATCTGGGTGGCCACTGCGAATGACGAACGCAGCATTCCCGAGCCCATCCTGAACCGCATGAATGTGTTTGAAGTGGCAGCGCCCGACGCGGCAGCAGCGCGCCACATTGCGCTGCGCCTTTACAGCCAACTGCGCCGCGACCACGCCTGGGGCGAGCGTTTCGACGAGCAGCCGTGCGAAGCCGTGCTCGACCGCATGGCAACGCTGGCGCCGCGCGAAATGCGCAGGGCCTGGATGACGGCGCTGGGCAACGCGCGGCTGGCCGGGCGCGGCTGTGTCGAGCTGTTGGACATGCCCGATGCGCAGGGCCGGCGCGCAGCAATCGGGTTTGTGCAGTAGGGCGCCGCAGGGGCCGGGCAGGGTCAATGCCCAAGCGCCGGGACACCTGGGACGCTGAGAGGCTGAGAGGCTAAGAATCTTTCGTTCATGCCCGCTTTGCACGCCAAAACGCACCCACTCGTCGTTGCAAATGCTCGCCATAGCCGGGCTATGGCTGTGCTTTGCGCCTGGATTGG
>JAYUPP010000136.1:0-11733 GCA_043760045.1 Betaproteobacteria bacterium | reverse complement strand
TGCTGGCCGCCAGGTCGGCCAACGCCTGTGCGCTGGGCGCGCCACCCAGCTTGCGGTGCTGCATCATCACCGCCGTTTTCAGGCCGGCGAATGAAAAGTCGAGGTCGCCGCTGTGCAGCAGCGGGCGCGGCAGCGCAAAGGCCTTGGCGTTGCCTTGTTCGGCCAGGCGCGCCAGGGCCGGCCCGCCGGGGTAACCCAGGCCCATCAACTTGGCGCTTTTGTCGAAGGCTTCGCCGGCAGCATCGTCTATGGTTTCACCCAGCAGCGTGTAGCGGCCCACGCCCTGCACCTTCATCAGCTGCGTGTGGCCGCCCGAAACCAGCAGCGCCACAAACGGAAATTGCGGTGCGTCGCTGGCCAAAAAAGGTGACAGCAAATGGCCTTCCAGGTGATGCAAACCCAGCGCCGGTTTTGCGAGCGCAGCGGCCAGCGCAACCGCCACCCCCGCACCCACCAGCAAGGCACCCGCCAGCCCAGGGCCCCGGGTGTAGGCGATGACGTCCAAGTCTTGCACGCTGCACGCAGCTTCTGCAAGCACCTGGCGCGCCAGTGGCAGCACACGCCGCACGTGGTCGCGCGAAGCCAGTTCGGGCACCACGCCACCGTAGTCGGCGTGCATGGCCACCTGGCTGTACAACGCGTCGGCCAGCAGGCGCGGCGTTGGCAGCGCCTTGCTGCTTTGACCGGCGGCAGGAAGTTCCACTTCCACCAAGGCCACGCCCGTTTCGTCGCATGACGATTCGATGCCCAGGACTTTGATGCACTCACTCACCTGCAGCCCACCTTTTTAGTGGTTCTCGCGCGCGTGGTTGATGGTGTATTTGGGCAGCTCGATGGTGACGTCCTGGCTCGACACTATCGCCTGGCAGCTCAGGCGCGACGTGGGCGTCAGGCCCCATGCGCGGTCGAGCAGGTCTTCTTCGCTTTCGTCCATCTCGCCCAGGGAACTGAAGCCCTCTTTGACGATGACGTGGCAGGTGGTGCAGGCACAGCTCAGCTCGCAGGCATGTTCGATGGCGATGCCGTTTTCCAGCAAGGCTTCGCACAGCGAAGTGCCCGCCGTGGCTTCGATGGTGTCGCCTTGCGGGCAGAGTTCGGCGTGGGGCAGGATGCGGATGACGGGCATGGGCGGTTGTGGCTATTTTTTGGAGTCTTCAAACGTCTTCAAGCCGGCGGCCGGCCAGAGCTTGGCGTATGCCTTGGTTCATGCGCGCGGCTGCAAAGGCCTCGGTGCCCTCGGCCAGCACCTTGGTGGCGGCTTCGATGGCGACGTGGTCGTCACCGCGCGCAACGTCTTCGGTCGCGGCCAACAACTGCTGCAAGGTCTGCTCTTCGTCGGCCGTCAACAAACCGGCATCACTGGCCAGCGCCGAGCGGGTGGCCAGCACCATGCGCTCGGCGTCCACCTGCGCCTGGCGCAACGAACGCGCGGCCATGTCGGTTTCGGCATGCGCAAAACTGTCTTTCAACATCTGCGCAATCTGCTCGTCGGCCAGGCCATAACTCGGCTTGACGACCACTGAAGCTTCGACGCCCGAAGCGAGCTCGCGTGCCGCGACGCTGAGCAAGCCGTCGGCATCCACCTGAAAAGTAACGCGGATGCGCGCCGCGCCGGCCGTCATCGGCGGTATGCCGCGCAGCTCGAAGCGCGCGAGCGAACGGCATTCGCTGACCAGGTCGCGCTCGCCTTGCAGCACGTGAATGGCCATCGCCGTCTGGCCGTCTTTGAAAGTGGTGAATTCCTGCGCCTGCGCCACGGGGATGGTGGTGTTTCTTTCGATCACCCGCTCGACCAGGCCACCCATGGTTTCGAGCCCCAGGCTGAGTGCAATCACGTCCAGTAGCAGCAGTTCACCGTCTTTTGCGTTGCCGGCCAGCGCATTCGCCTGCACCGCAGCGCCGAGCGCCACGACCTCGTCGGGGTTGACGTTGGTCAGCACCGGCTTGCCAAACAGCGCGCTGACTGCCGTGCGCACCAGCGGCATGCGGGTGCTGCCGCCCACCATCACAACACCCTGCACATCGTCGCGCGCCAGCTTGGCGTCACGCAGGGCCTTGCGCACGAGGGCCCCGGTTTTGTCCACCAGGGGCTGCGCCAGGGTTTCGAGTTGGCTGCGTGTCACTGACACTGTTTTTGTCTTGTTAGCCAGCTGCGCCTGCCAAGTGGTTTCAACACGGTCGCTCAGGGCTTCCTTGGCAGCACGCGCGGCCACCAGCGCAGCGCGTTTGTCATGCGCAGTGGTGGCCTGCACGCCCGCTTGCGCCAGTGCCCAGTCGGCCAGCAGCTGGTCAATGTCGTCGCCGCCCAGCGCTGCATCGCCGCCCGTGGCCACCACTTCAAACACGCCTTGGGTCAAGCGCAGCAGGCTGATGTCGAAGGTGCCCCCGCCGAGGTCGTACACCGCATACAAACCTTCGCTGCCGTTATCCAGCCCGTAAGCCACGGCCGCGGCCGTGGGCTCGCTGATCAAGCGCAACACGTTCAAACCCGCCAGCGCAGCGGCGTCTTTGGTGGCCTGGCGCTGCGCGTCGTCGAAGTAGGCCGGCACGGTGATGACGGCGCCGTAGAGCTCGTCGGTGTCGAAGGTGTCTTCGGCGCGTTGGCGCAGCGTGGCAAGAATTTCCGCCGACACTTCCACCGGCGTTTTTTCGCCCTCGCGAGTGGCCAGCGCCACCATGCCGGGCTGGTCAACAAAGTGGTAAGGCAGCTTGGCGGTGCCCACCACATCGGCCAGTTTGCGGCCCATGAAACGCTTGACCGAAACCACCGTGTTTTCCGGGTCTTCGGCCTGCGCCGCCAGGGCGTCGAAACCGATCTGCCGTTTGCCACCGCCCAGATAGCGCACGGCCGATGGCAAGAGCACACGGCCCTGCGCGTCGGGCAGGCATTCGGCGACGCCGCTGCGCACGGCGGCCACCAAAGAATGGGTGGTTCCCAGGTCGATGCCAACGGCCACGCGCCGCTGGTGGGGGTCGGGCGCTTGGTCGGGTTCAGAGATTTGCAGCAGGGCCATGGGGTTTTTTATAGGTGGGCGTCCAGCACGTCCAGGCGACGCGCGATGTCCTGGCGAAAACGCGCCACGAACATCAGTGCACGCACCTGGGCTGCGGCGGCCGCTGTGTTTTGTTGCTGGTCCAGCAAGTCGGTCAATGCAGCCAAGAGGGCGCGTTCTTCCAGCGCAACGTTGTCGTCCAGCGCCTGCACCTGTGCGGGGCCTGCAGCGTCGTCCAGCGCCTCGCGCCAGGCCATTTGTTGCATCAAAAAGGCTGCGGGCATAGCCGTGTTGCGTTCGGCGTCGATGGGCATACCCCGCATTCGGCACAGCACGGCACCCCGCTGCAGCGGGTCTTTCAAATGTTGATAAGCCTCGTTCACCCGCACCGCCCACTGCATGGCCACGCGCTGTGCTGCTGCGCCCTCAGCAGCAAAACGGTCGGGGTGCACCTGCGCCTGCAGTTCGCGGCGGCGGGCATCCAGATCGCTGCGGTCCAGCGCGTGGCGCTGCGGCAGGCCAAAGAGCGTGAAGTCGTCATCAGACAGCTTCATGGCGCAAAAGCAAAAGAGAACCGACGAAACCGTGGGCCGTTCAAACGCGGAATGATTCTCCGCAGCCACAGCGGTCTTTTTCGCGCGGGTTGTGAAACTTGAAACCTTCGTTCAGGCCTTCACGCACGAAGTCGAGTTCAGTGCCGTCGATGTAAGGCAGGCTTTTGGGGTCCACCAGCACCTTCACGCCGTGGTCTTCAAAAACGATGTCTTCGGCGGCCACGTCGTCAGCGTATTCCAGCTTGTAGGCCAGGCCCGAGCAGCCGGTGGTTTTCACGCCCAGGCGCACGCCCACACCCTTGCCGCGGCGGCCCAGGTAGCGCGTGACGTGCCGCGCTGCGGCTTCAGTCAAAGTAACGGACATGTAAATTTCAGTGCGTGTTGGGGTGGCTGGTTCAGTGCGTGCTGGCGGTGGCCGCAGCACCAGCGGCGGCCGTGAAGGCTGCACCGTGTTTGTTCTTGTAGTCCTGCACCGCCGCCTTGATGGCGTCTTCGGCCAGGATGGAGCAGTGAATTTTCACCGGCGGCAGCGCCAGTTCTTCGGCGATGTGGGTGTTCTTGATTGTCATTGCTTCGTCCAGGCTTTTGCCCTTCACCCATTCGGTAACGAGCGAGCTTGACGCAATGGCCGAGCCACAACCGTAGGTCTTGAACCGGGCGTCTTCGATCAAGCCGGTTTCTGCATTCACCTTGATCTGCAGCTTCATCACGTCGCCGCAGGCCGGTGCACCCACCATGCCGGTGCCGACGGTGTCGTCACCCTTGTCGAAAGAACCGACGTTGCGGGGGTTTTCGTAGTGTTCAACCACTTTTTCGCTATAGGCCATGATGTTTGCTCCGTGTAGTTGGATGTGCTGCAGGTGACGGGTGGTGTTTGCGGCTTGCTGTCAGTGGGCGGCCCACTGAATGGTGCTGATGTCGATGCCGTCTTTGTGCATTTCCCACAGCGGCGACAGGTCGCGCAGCTTGGCCACCTGGCTATGCAAAGTGCTGACGGCGTAGTCGATTTCTTCGGCGGTGGTGAAACGGCCGATGGTCATGCGCAGGCTGCTGTGCGCCAGCTCATCACTGCGGCCCAAAGCGCGCAACACATAGCTGGGTTCCAGACTGGCGCTGGTGCAGGCCGAGCCTGAAGACACCGCGATGCCCTTCACGCCCATGATCAGCGACTCGCCTTCCACATAGTTGAAGCTGGCGTTCAGGTTGTGCGGCACGCGGCGTTCCAGGTCGCCGTTGATGAACACCTGCTCGATGCTGCTGATGCCGTCGAGCAGGCGCTTTTGCAGCATGCGGATGCGTTCAATCTCGGTCCCCATCTCGGCCTGCGCGATGGCGAACGCGGTGCCCATGCCCACACACTGGTGGGTGGGCAAGGTGCCGCTGCGCATGCCACGTTCATGGCCACCACCGTGCATCTGCGCTTCAAGCCGCACCCGGGGCTTGCGGCGCACATACAGCGCGCCGATGCCTTTGGGGCCGTAGGTTTTGTGCGAGGCCAGGCTCATCAGGTCCACCGGCAAGCTGCTCATGTCGATGGTGATCTTGCCCGTGGCCTGTGCGGCGTCCACATGCAGGAAGATGCCGCGCTCGCGGCACATCTTGCCGATGGCCGGGATGTCTTGAATGACGCCGATTTCGTTGTTCACCAGCAGCACCGAAACCAGGATGGTGTCTTTGCGCAGCGTGTCTTTGAACTTGTCCAGATCGAGCAGGCCGTCTTCCTGCACATCCAGGTAAGTCACCTCGAAACCCTGGCGTTCCAGCTCACGCATGGTGTCAAGCGTGGCCTTGTGTTCGGTTTTCAGCGTGAGCAGGTGCTTGCCGCGGCTGCTGTAGAAATGCGCTGCGCCTTTGACCGCCAGGTTGATGGACTCGGTGGCGCCACTCGTCCAGACGATTTCGCGCGGGTCGGCATTGACCAGTGCCGCCACCTGCGCACGCGACTTTTCCACCACCGCTTCGGCTTCCCAGCCCCAGGCGTGGCTGCGGCTGGCCGGGTTGCCGAAGTGTTCACGCAGCCAGGGAATCATCGCGTCAACCACACGCGGGTCGCAGGGTGTGGTGGCGCCGTAGTCCAGGTAGATAGGGAAGTGCGGTGTCATGGTTGAAGGGTCGAAGGTCGAAGGTCGAAAGGGCGATAGTGATTTGTCAGGCGGGGGCAATCAGGGGTCTGATTTCAAAACGTCTTCTTTGGAAACGCCTATTTCGAAAACGCATTTCCCAAAGCAAACACCGAATTCGGCGCGGTGATTTTGATGGGCTTGACCACCGGTACGGTGGATATCGCACGGCGCACCGGCGCGTCGTCAATCGTCACCCCTTTGGCCAGCTGCTCGTCCACCAGCTTCTTCAGCGAGATGGAGTCCAGGTATTCAATCATCTTGGTGTTCAGGCTGGCCCACAGGTCGTGTGTCATGCACTTGCCGGTGTCTTCGCCCATGCAGCCTTCGCGGCCGCTGCAGCCGGTGGCGTCGATGGGCTCGTCCACCGCCACGATGATGTCGGCAACCGTGATTTCACCCAGGCCGCGCCCCAGCGTGTAGCCGCCACCCGGGCCGCGTGTGCTTTCCACCAGCTCATGCCGGCGCAGCTTGCCAAACAACTGCTCCAGGTAAGACAGCGAGATCTGCTGGCGCTGGCTGATGGCCGCCAATGCAACCGGGCCGGTGTGTGTGCGCATGGCCAAGTCGATCATGGCGGTGACTGCAAATCGGCCTTTGGTGGTGAGTCTCATGGCGCTTGCTCCGAGCAGCCCGAAAAGGGCCACGCAACAGAATTTGAAGGCAGGTTTTCACGAATCAAGGGGCGTCAAATACCGCACATCAATGATCCTGAGTACTTAAGTCAAGTATGCCAGAAGTCGGCTTTTTGGCCCGGCATGAGCGGCGCCACCCTGTCGAGGTCAGGGGCACTGACGGGTTGGTCGTTTACCAGTGCGTTGCAGCTATTTGACGGCTGGGCGGCGCGCGATCAAGGCCACCAGGCCGTCACATGCGTCCTCCACCAGGTCCAGCACCCGCTCAAAGCCTTCAGGGCTGCCGTAGTAGGGGTCGGGCACTTCGGTGACATCGGGAAACCGGCGTGCATGTTGCATCAGCAAGCGCAGCTGTTTCGGGGCGATTTGCGGTTCAACTTGAGACTGCGCCTGAGGCTGTACTTGGGGCTGTACTTGGGGCTGTACTTGCGGCTGTACTTGGGGCTGTACTTGCGGCAACGCTTGGCGCAAGGATGGCGACTGCGCTTGCCCTGACCGTTTTTGCAGCCAGGCCAAGTGCGTTGCGTCCATCGCCAAGATCCACTGAAACTGCGCGAAGTCAGTCTCTTGCACCGGCCGGGCGCGCTGCCTGGACAAGTCGTAGCCACGCCGCAGCGCGGCAGCCTGGGCCCGGGCATCGGGTGCCTCGCTGGTGTGGAAACCGTGTGTGCCGGCTGAATCGACCCGCACACCAGACACGCCGGCGCGCTGCAACTTGGCGCGCAACACGCCCTCCGCGGTGGGCGAGCGGCAGATGTTGCCTGAACACACCATCAGGATGTTCAGCGCCGCAGCGCCGCCGCGCAGCGGCCCTGCTGCATCACCTTCTGCAGCGCCGCCGTGCAGCCACTGCTTGATGCGAACCAACATCAGGCGGCCCCGCGCTTAACAGGCGTTGCCGGCGATACAAACGCCGCCTGCGTGGTGGGCGAACCGGGGGCCTGGGGCTTGGCCGTGCTGATCGGCACGATGTCGGCCACGCTGGCACCAAAAGCCTGTTCACGCAGCAGCGCCAGCTGGTCGCGCACACGCGCCGCTTTCTCAAATTCCAGGTTGCGGGCATGTTCCAGCATCTGCTTTTCCAACAGCTTGATGCGTTTGCCCAGGTCTTTTTCCGACATCGTTTCCACCTCGGCAGCGGCTTTCGCGGCGTTCAGGTCGTCTTTGGCGGCCTTGTCGGAAATGACGCCGTCAATCATGTCGCGGATGCGCTTGGTCACGCTTCTGGGCGTGATGCCCAGCGCCAGGTTGTGTGCAATCTGTTTGTTGCGCCGGCGCTCGGTTTCGCCGATGGCGGCTTTCATGCTGTCGGTCATCTTGTCGGCATACAAAATGGCGCGGCCATTGATGTTGCGGGCGGCGCGGCCGATGGTTTGAATCAGGCTGCGTTCAGAGCGCAGGAAGCCTTCTTTGTCGGCATCCAGAATGGCCACCAGGCTCACCTCGGGCAGGTCCAGGCCCTCGCGCAACAGGTTGATGCCCACCAGCACGTCAAACGTGCCCAGCCGCAGGTCGCGCAAGATTTCCACCCGTTCAACAGTGTCCACATCACTGTGCAGGTAGCGCACCTTGACGCCGTTGTCTGACAGGTAGTCGGTCAGCTGTTCGGCCATGCGTTTGGTCAACGTGGTGATCAGCACCCGTTCGTTGATCTGCACCCGCAGACGTATTTCCTGCAACACGTCGTCCACCTGCGTGCCGGCGGGCCGCACTTCCACTTCGGGGTCCACCAGACCGGTGGGGCGCACCAGCTGTTCCACCACGGCGCCGGTGTGTTCTTTCTCCCAGTTGCCGGGCGTGGCTGAAACAAAAACCGCCTGGCGCATCTTGCGTTCGAACTCTTCAAATTTCAGCGGCCGGTTGTCCAGCGCACTGGGCAGGCGGAAGCCATATTCCACCAGCGTCGTCTTGCGCGCGCGGTCGCCGTTGTACATGCCACCAAACTGGCCTATCAGCACATGGCTTTCGTCCAGGAACATCAATGCGTCCTTGGCCAGGTAGTCCACCAGCGTGGACGGCGGGTGCCCGGGTGGCGCGCCCGACAAGTGCCGGGTGTAGTTTTCAATGCCCTTGCAGTGGCCCACTTCCTGCAGCATTTCCAGGTCAAAGCGGGTGCGTTGTTCGATGCGCTGGGCTTCCACCAGCTTGCCGTTTTTCACAAATTCATCCAGGCGCGTGCGCAGCTCTTCTTTGATGGTGCCTATCGCATCCACCACCCTTTCGCGCGGCGTCACATAGTGGCTGCTGGGGTAAACCGTGAAGCGCGGAATCTTCTGCCGCACGCGGCCCGTCAACGGGTCCAGCAACGACATCGACTCCACCTCGTCGTCAAAGAGTTCAATGCGCAGCGCCAGTTCGCTGTGTTCGGCCGGAAAGACGTCGATGGTGTCGCCGCGCACGCGGAAGTTGCCGCGTGTGAAGTCGATCTCGTTGCGCTTGTATTGCATGCGGATCAGTTGCCCGATGACGTCGCGCTGGCTCATCTTGTCACCCACGCGCAGCGTCATCACCATCTTGTGATAGTCGCCCGGGTTGCCGATGCCGTAGATGGCGCTGACGCTGGCCACGATGATGACGTCCCGGCGTTCGAGCAAACTTTTCGTGGCGCTCAAACGCATCTGCTCGATGTGTTCATTGATGGCGCTGTCCTTTTCAATGAACAGGTCGCGCTGCGGCACATAAGCCTCGGGCTGGTAGTAGTCGTAATAACTGACGAAGTACTCCACCGCGTTGCGCGGAAAGAACTCGCGCATTTCGCTGTACAGCTGGGCGGCCAGTGTCTTGTTGGGCGCAAACACGATGGCCGGGCGGCCCGTGCGTGCAATCACGTTGGCCATGGTGAAAGTCTTGCCCGAGCCCGTAACCCCCAGCAACGTCTGGAAGGTCAGGCCGTCGGCGATGCCGTCCACCAGCGCCGCGATGGCTGCGGGCTGGTCACCCGCCGGGGCGTAGGGCTGGAACAGCTGGAAGGGCGAATCGGGGAAGCTGATGAAGCTGCCTTCACCGCCTGTGCTTCCATCGGCAGCCGGCCCGGCAGCGACCACTTCAACAAGAGCAGACATTTCATTCACCTGGGAAGGGCCCCACTAGAATTGCACCGCTACAAGGCGCGCGCTTCAAGCTTTGGGCAACTCGCTAGGGTAGCGCAGAGCACTCAGCTCTGCAGCGCCGGCCACGGCCCACCCCACGCCCTTTACCGTCACCTGGAATACGTTCATGTCTGCCTCGATTTTTTCTGCCGTTGAATTGGCCCCGCGCGACCCCATCCTGGGTTTGAACGACCAGTTCAACAGCGACCCCCGGCCCGGCAAGGTGAACCTGGGCGTGGGCGTTTATTTCAACGACGAAGGCAAGCTGCCGGTGCTGCGCTGTGTGGCGGCGGCGGAAAAGCAGTTGCTCGAGGCTTCAAAACCAAAAGGCTACCTGCCCATCGACGGCATCGCGGCTTACGACAAGGCGGTGCAGCACCTGGTGTTCGGCGCCGAGAGCCCGGCTGTGAAAGCGGGCTGCATTGCCACCGTGCAAGCTTTGGGCGGCACCGGTGGCCTGAAGCTGGGGGCTGACTTCCTGCAGCGCTTGAACCCCAAAGCCACCGTGCTGATCAGCGAACCGAGCTGGGAAAACCACCGTGCCTTGTTCACGAGCGCCGGCTTCGAGGTCGGCAGCTACCCTTACTACGCTGCGGCCACGCGCGGCGTGCGGTTCGCCGACATGCTGGCGGCATTGAATGCCGCTGCTGCCGGCACCGTGGTGGTGCTGCACGCCTGCTGCCACAACCCCACCGGCTGCGACATCACAGCCGCCCAGTGGGAACAAGTGGCCAGCGCCTGCCAAGTGCGCGGCCTGGTGCCATTTCTGGACATGGCCTACCAGGGCTTTGGCCTCGGCATTGCTGAAGACGGCGCGGCGGTGCGGTGTTTCCTGGCCCGCGAAATGACTTTTTTTGTTTCGACGTCGTTCTCCAAGAGTTTTTCGCTTTACGGCGAACGGGTGGGTGCGCTCAGCGTGGTGTGCAGCAGCGCCGAAGAGTGCGGCCGTGTGCTGTCGCAGCTGAAGATCGTGATTCGCACCAACTACAGCAATCCACCCACCTTCGGCGCCCAGTTGGTGGCCACCGTTCTGGGCACCCCCGCGCTGCGCACGATGTGGGAAGACGAACTGGCCGGCATGCGCGAGCGCATTCGCGCCACCCGCAGCCTGCTGGTGGCCGAATTGCAAGCCGCTGGCGTCAAAAGTGACCTGGCTTACATCACCAGTCAGAAAGGCATGTTCAGCTACTCGGGTCTGGCGAAGGCGCAGATGGAAAGGCTGCGCGACGAATTTGGCGTTTACGGTTTGGACTCGGGCCGCATCTGCGTGGCGGCGGTCAACAGCGGCAACATCGGCACGGTGGCCAGGGCGCTGGCGCAGGTGATGCAGGCGACTTGACGGGCTTGCTGCATGACGTTGCAGGCTTCAGTGCAGTGCAAAGATCGCCGTTCGAACCCCCTCATATCGGCAGTTCTAGTGAGACATCCCCATACACGATAAGGGGCGGCTGTGGCATATTTGCTGCACTGCAGCAAATTTGATGCCACTATAGGGGTTGAAGCACTGTGTCGGCGCGCCATTCTGCGTGAGCCCGACTGAATCCCCGAACAACGGAACGGAACACGCCATGCTGTACCAGATCTACGAAACACAACGTGCGCTGATGTCGCCCTTCTCGGAATTCGCCAGCGCCAGCGCCAAGCTTTACGACCACCCGCTGTCGCCCTTTGCGCACACGCCGCTGGCGCAGCGCGTGTCAGCCGGTTTTGACCTGCTGCACCGCTTGGCCAAAGAATACGAAAAGCCGCCCTTCAACATCACCGCAGCCACGGTTGAGGGCGTCGAGATCGCCGTGCAAGAACAGGTGGCGCTGCACAAACCGTTCTGCCGTCTGCTGCGTTTCAAACGGTTTACCGACAATCCGCAAGCGCTGGAAACCATGAAGTCGCAGCCCACCGTGCTGGTGGTGGCGCCGCTGTCGGGGCACCATTCCACGCTGTTGCGCGACACCGTGAAGAGCCTGCTGCACGACCACAAGGTCTACATCACCGACTGGACCGACGCGCGCATGGTGCCTGCTGCCGTGGGCCCGTTCCACCTGGACGACTATGTGGAATACGTGCAGGAATTCATCCGCCACTGCGGTGAACAGGTGCATGTGATTTCGGTCTGCCAGCCCACGGTGCCGGTGCTGGCTGCGGTGTCGCTGATGGCCAGCCGCGGCGAGCGCACGCCGCGCACGATGACCATGATGGGCGGCCCCATCGACGCCCGACGCAGCCCCACCGCCGTCAACAACCTGGCCATGAACAAGAGCTTCAACTGGTTCGAGACCCATGTCATCTTCCGCGTGCCGCAGAACTTCCCGGGCGCCGGGCGCGCCGTCTACCCTGGCTTCCTG
>JAYUPP010000135.1:0-11734 GCA_043760045.1 Betaproteobacteria bacterium | reverse complement strand
ATGCGGTCGTGGCGCAGTGAAGCGCCCAATTCAGTGCCGGCCTCAAGGCCTGCCCAACGGTGGCTTAAGGCGTGGCTGGCAGTCGCACCCAGCACGCTGCGCTGATCTTGTTGTTTGAATTGATCACCATCGGCTGGCCGCTCCAATGCATAGGTGAAGTTGCTGTTCAGGTCCAGTCGGTAGCGCAGGGCATACACGCTGACGCGGGTGCGGCTGCCGTCGTCGGCGTTGTGATGCCACTGGCCCGACAGGCTGTTGCGCGACGTGCTGCCGCCGCTTGTCGGGTCCAGCGTATCAAACCTGCCAAAGGCGGCGCCGTCCAAGCTGCCGGCGTCGATCAAACGCTGGGGGATCTGGTCGGTGGCCGTCCACTTTGCGCGGTAGCCCATGGCGCTGGCGCTGAAGCCTTGGGCTGCGGTGCCGCCGCTGAGTGTGACGACGGCGTTGGTTTTGCGCAGCCGCTCGGGTACGACCCAGGGCCCGTTGTTGTGCATGGCCTCAAATGCGCCCAGCAGTGTCAGGCCCGGGGCGAAGTCGAACGAGGCGCCTGCCACGCCCCGCCGGTAGCCGTTATCGCCCAGCGAAACCTGGCCGAAGTTTTCGTCCAGGCGGGTGCGGTAGCTGATGTCGGCAGCGCCCGCCGACGCAAAGTCGCCGCTTATTGCGAAGTAGGGCCCTTTGCGGTATTCGATGCGCTGCACCAGTTCAGGCAGCAGGAAATTGAGGTCGGTGTAGCCCTGGCCGTGGCCATGGCTCACCATGTTCACCGGCATGCCGTTCACGCTGGTGGCGAAGTCGGTGCCGTGGTCCAGGTTGAAGCCACGCAGGAAGTACTGGTTGGCCTTGCCGTCGCCCGAGTGCTGCGTGACGATGACACCGGGCACAAATTCCAGCACCTCGCCCGGGCGCTGGGCGGGGCGGCTTTTCAGCAGCGCGCTGCCGATCACCCCTTGCGATGCCGCGTCTGATGAACCTACCGCGTTGTTGTAGTGGCCCCTGACGGTGATGGATTGCGTGCCGCTCGCGGTGGCCTCGATGTTGGCGTTGGTGGGGGTGGATGTGGGTGAGGGCTGGCCCTGCGCCCGCGTGCAGGCCAGCAAGGCGGCGGCCCAGGCCGCGCCTCTAAGTTTGGGATGCATGTCGGTCACTCCTGCATCAAGGTGGACGCCACCACCGCTGCCGGGCAGGGGTGGTGGGCTGTCGCGTGAATGGGGTCTTCCCCGATCCGGGGCGCTGCCCCGCATCTTGAGAGTTAGGTTGACGATCCAACGTCAACCCTCCATCGGCGGTCAGCCTTGACTGGGAGGGCGTGCCAGCGGCAACGTCAGCCTGCTGCGCCAGAACCAGGGGATTGCAGCGCGCAGCACATGGCTGCGGCTTTCGGTCTGCACACGGGGGGTTTGCACAGCCAACAGCGAGAGCGCTGCGCTCAAGGCCAGCGCCGCGCCATCAGCGGCTTCTTCCGCCGCGGCATCCAGTGCCACCGTGGGGTCGCCGCCAGCGTGGTGGTGATGGCGCTCGTTGGCACTGTGATGGTGCGCGGACTGTGGCGCAAATGCGAGGGCGCGGTCGGCGGGATGAACGAACAGTGTGGCGGTGGGGCTGCTGGCAGGCACAACCCTGTGCCGGTGCAGCGGCCCGGCGCCCATGGCGAAGGCCGCTGCCAGGCCCTGCAGCATCAGCACCGCCACCAAGTAGGCTGCCAGCAGTTTCAACAGCGCGGGCGCATTTGTTGACTGTTTGTAGGTGGTCACGGCGGCTGCAGAAACGTGGGGCGGTAGCGTAGACAGGAAAAAGGAGGCGGAAACCAGCTGTAAGAGGCAGCCAGAGCCGGAGCGTGGCAGCGCTTTATGACACTGCGTTACGCAAGCACCAGCCGGCTGGATGCACCGCCCCCGCTGCTAACGGTTCAATGCTTTCAGCGCCCCTTTGATGCCTTCACTGACACCCACACCCGCAGGCAAGGCCTTCACCGCAGCCTGCGCCTCGCGTTCGCTGTAGCCCAGGGCTTGCAGCGCCTGTGCGATGTCGGCTTGTGTGTCGTCCAGGCGCGGCGCGGCGGCTGCCGTCAGGTCAGGGCCGAGCTTGCCTTTCAATTCCAGCAGCAAACGCTCGGCGGTTTTTTTGCCAATGCCCGGCACCTTCACCAGCCGTGCGCTGTCCTGGTGGCTGACGGCTGCGGCCAGCTCGGCCACATTCAAGCCCGACAAAATGGACAGCGCGGTGCGCGGGCCGACACCGCTGATCTTCACCAGCTCGCGGAAAGTGTTGCGTTCAGCGTCGGTCAAAAAACCGAACAACACCTGCGCGTCTTCGCGCACCACAAAGTGCGTCAGCAGCGTCACCGCTTCACCCAGCGCCGGCAGGTTGAAAAAGGTGCTCATCGGCACGTCCACCTCATAGCCCACGCCGTGCACGTCCACCAGCAGGTGGGGCGGCGATTTGCGGGCCAGGGTGCCGGTCAGGCGGCCGATCATGTTTTTGTCCGTCCAGAGCCTTGCGCCAGCAGTTGTTCGATGAGCTGGTGCAGGCGCTTGAAGTGGGGCGCACCTTCCATGCGCTGGGCGACCAGCCCGGCGCGGTTGACGACGTAGGTCGTGGGTGTGCCACGCACGTCGCCAAAACCATCGGCGATGGCGCCGGTGTTGTCGATCACAACGCCAAAAGGCAGCGCCTGGCGCCGTGCAAAGTCGGCCACCAGCGCGGGTGGGTCGTGCCGCACAGCCACCGCCAGCATCTGCAGGCCCAGCGGCTGGAAGCGCTGGTGCGTGGCCACCAGTGCGGGCATTTCCTTTACGCACACAGCACAGGTGGTGGCCCAGAAGTTGATCAGCACCACCTGGCCGCGCAGCGCCTGGCTGTTGCGCACGCCGCCGTCCAGCAGCGTGTAAGGGAAAACAGGCGCCGGCCTGGGCGCTGCACCCTGCCGGCCGCAACCGGCGCCGACGAGCGCGGCTGCCACTGGCGTGACCAGCATTGCCAGCATGGCCCTGCGGGAGCCATGATCGGGCTTGGTGATGAATACAGGAGAGCAGCTCATGGAACGAAGGAAGTTTACGAGAGCACTGGTGTGGGGCCTGGCGCCCACGGCCAGCGCGGCCTGGTGGCAGCAGGCGCGGGCCGCTGGCCTGAGCGAAAGCGACGCCGCAGCGGGTGTGCGGGCGGCGCTGGAACGCGGCGCGCTGGCTGCCGTGGCGCTGCTGGGCAAGACCGACGGTTTTTTGGGTAACGCGCTGGTGCGCATTCCTTTGCCCGGCTACTTGAACGACGCCGCCAAGCTGCTGAAAGCCACCGGCCAAGGCAAGCGCCTTGACGAACTGGTGACCACCATGAACCGCGCCGCCGAGGCCGCAGTGCCGCTGGCCAAGCCGCTGCTCGTGCAAGCCATCAAGGCAGCCAGCGTGGAAGACGCGTTGAAGGTGGTGCGCGGTGGCACGACATCGGTCACCGACTTTTTTGCCGGCAAAACCCGCGAGCCACTCGGCGCGAGTTTCCTGCCCATCGTCACGCAGGCCACGCAAAAGCTGTCTCTGGCCGAACGCTACAACGCAGTGGCCAGCAAAGCGGCGGGTTTGGGGCTGGTCAAGGGCGACGACGTCAACATCGAGCGTTACGTCACCAGTCGCGCATTGAACGGGCTGTACCTGATGATTGGTGAAGAGGAAAAAAAGATCAGGGCCGACCCGGTAAAGACCGGCAGCGCACTGCTGAAAAAAGTGTTTGCGCGCAACCCGTAGGCGGGGCACCGCCAGAAGTCCGGACCGCTGTCGCTGTCCGCGTTGGCCGCGCTCGGTGGCTCAAGGATGGCGCGACAGCTCAAACAGCAGCGCCGCCGGCAATGACTCCAGAATCGCGGCGCGGCCAACGCTGGCAAATTGGCGCCCACCCAGGTTCAGCACTTCAAAAGCCTTGCCCTCATCGGCGATGTTGATGAAAGCCATCTGCGGTGACTCGATCAACAGGCCCTGGCGCAGCAGATCAAATTCTTCACCGGCCGTGCCTTCTTCATAGACCACCGCGTGCGGCACGGCGGCGGCGCAGGCCTGCAGGGCTTCGTCGATGGTGGTGACGATCTGCACCATCAAGCCCATCGGCCGCAGGGCCTCGCGCACCGCGTGGCGCACTTCGATGCGTGGTGCCAGCACCAGCACCCGCCGGCCGGCCAGCGGCTGGCTGTGCTGCGCCGGCACGCCACTGTCGTCGGCTTCCAGTCCTTCCAAGCCGTGCGCGGGCTCGAGCTGGGTGCGCAGCGTTTCAGGAAATTCGATCAACAGCTGCGTGCGGCCGGCGCTGTCGCTGCGTCGCACAGGCAGCCCCAGAACCATCGCCGTTTGCTGCACAAGCCGCCAGGCCATCGTGTTCAGTCGTGGCTCTTCCCGGTCCCTGCCGCCGCTGGGCGCAGGCGCCGCTTCGTCGGGCGGCAGGTAAAAAAAAGCGCAGGTCAGGCGGGCATGGGCGGGCCAACTCTTGATGTCCAGCCGCAGGTCAATGCGCGACACCGCATGCTGAAAGCTCCAGTCCAGCAGCGTCTGGATCAGCGCAAACAGCAGCGTCGAATCGCACACCACTTCGGCGCGCTCGAACTGCTGCCGCACCTCTATGCCGCGCGACTCGATTTCGCGCCGGCGCTGCGTCAGCACCTCGCGCAGCAGTTGTGTCAGGTCCAGGCGGTCACGCTGCAAGCGCAGGTCGCTCTGCGTCAAGCGCACCAGTTGCTGGCCCATGATGCCGGCCCGCCGTGCCGCTTCTATTTCATTGCGCAAGGCGCGCAGACCGCTGCGGTCGATGCGACCCACGGCGGTCAGATCAAGCACACGTTCCAGCGCTGACGACAACAGAGTCGCCACTTCGCTGCCCAACTGGGCGACCAGGTCTCTTGAGTCCAAGATTGAAGATTCGGGCAGTGCGTGCAGCCGCCAGCACAACGGGTACGCCGCTGAACGAAGGCTTGTGCCGGCGCGGCAAACGTTGAGGCCGGGCCGGCCCCGTCAAACAACTTGGAAGGGTGCAGTGCCCAGGCGGCTGCCGCCACCCCGTGTCTCCGGGGGCGCGCGCCGCGATGCAGTTCCGCCCTGTGTCGCCGGCGTAACTATCGAAGTTGACGGGGCGACGCGCGCTTCAGCTGCCGCCGGTGATGCCGCGTGCGCGCAGTTCCAGGCGGCGGTCGGCGGTGACGCCGAATTCGGCCAACACTTCGTCTGTGTGTTGTCCCAGCAGCGGCGGCGCGCGCCGTGTTTGCACCGGCGTGACCGACAGTTTCATCGGGCTGCTGACCAGCGGCAGCGCGGGCTGACGCGGGTGGGTGACGGTGCTGACCATGCCGCGCGCTCGCACCTGGGGGTCGGCAAACACCCCCGCCAGGTCGTTGATGGGGCCGCACGGCACTTTGGCCGCGTCCAGGGCCTGCAACCAGCTTTGCCGTGGTCGTTGCCGCATCACCGCCGCCAGCAGCGGCGCCAGCAGATCGCGGTTTTTCACGCGCTGCGAATTGGTAACGAAACGTGAGTCCAGGGCCCATTCAGGGTGGCCGGCAACCGCGCAGTAGCGGGCAAACTGGCTGTCATTCCCGACCGCCAGGATGACGTGGCCGTCAGCGACTTCAAACACCTGGTAGGGCACGATGTTTTGGTGTGCGTTGCCCATGCGCTGCGGCGCCTGGCCGGTGACCAGATAGTTGGCGCCCAGGTTGGCCAGCATTGCCACCTGGGTGTCGAGCAGGGCCATGTCGATGGCCTGGCCGTGGCCGGTGGCGTCGCGGTGGCGCAACGCCGCCAGGATGGCCACCGTTGCATACATGCCCGTGAACAGGTCGGCCACGGCCACACCCACCTTTTGCGGGCCGGCACCCGGCAGGCCGTCACGTTCGCCCGTTACGCTCATCAGGCCACCGAGGCCCTGCACGGCATAGTCATAGCCCGCACGGTCGGCGTAGGGCCCGGTTTGGCCGTAGCCGGTGATCGAGCAGTACACCAGCCGTGGCAGGCGCTGGCACAGGCTGGCAGCGTCCAGCCCGTAGCGCGCCATGTCGCCGACCTTGAAGTTTTCGACCATCACATCACACTGCGCCGCCAGCTCGCGCACCAGGTCCTGTCCTTCGGACGTGGCGATGTCGATCAAGAGCGACCGCTTGTTGCGGTTGGCACCCAGGAAGTAAGCCGAATCTTCGGTTTCCGCACCCGCTGCGTCCCTCAGAAAGGGTGGCCCCCATCCCCGCGTGTCGTCGCCGCCCGGGTGCCCGGCCGTGGGTGGGCGTTCCACCTTGATGACCTCGGCCCCCAGGTCGGCCAGCGTTTGTGTGCACCAGGGGCCGGCCAGCACGCGCGACAGGTCCAGCACCCGAATGCCGGCCAAAGCCCCGCTGCCCGATAGCGGGCCCATGGGCAGTTCATTTTCAGCAGCAGGTGCAGGTTTCATCGACAGGCCTTGAAGGGTGCGGGTGGGTGCGTGGCACGGGCATCGCGCGACGTTTCGGCGATGGCTCATTGTCCGGGGCCGCACTCGATAATGCTGACATGAGCTTGCTGACTCCATCGCCCTGCGTTGCGCCAGCGCCATCGTTGGGGTTGATCGCGCCCGGCAACCCTACCGGAGCGACGGGCCAGAGCGCCGGCACGCTCGCGGCCGGGCGCCTGGGCGCTTTGACCTGCGCTGTGACCTGCGCTGTGACTTGCGCCTTAGCCGGCACGCTGGCGGCCTGCTCGCTGGCGCTGGACTGGCGCGACGTGCGCCCTGCCGGCAGTGGTGCCCTGCTGTTGATGCCCTGCAAGCCCCAAGCCCAGGAACGCCGTGTGTTGCTGGCGGGGCAGTCCACACGCCTGACGCTGCACGTGTGCACCGCTGACGAAAAAACCTGGGGGCTGGCTTTTGCCGAGGTAGCCGACCCCGCGCGCACGGCCGAGGTGCTGCAGTCGCTGCTGCAGACGGCGGGCGCCAACGTTTCGGCCACTGCGTCGCAGGTATTGCCGCTGGCCGTGCGCGGCGCCACGCCCAACCCTTCGAGCCGGCGTGTGGCCTACCAGGGCCGCTTGCCCGACGGCAGGGCGGTGCAGATGCAAGTGGCCGTTTTTGCGCATGGCTTGAGGGCCTTCCAGGCCACGGCGCTGGGCAGTGAATTGCCAGCAGAAGAGGTACAGAACTTCATGGCTTCGATCCGGTTTGCAGACTGACCACCGCGCCGCTGAAACGCCACCGGCGGCCTTGACCGCAAGGCGACCTGTCGCAGGCGACCGGCAAGGTTCGGCAGTGCCATCCGCACCGGCGCTGAAGCCGGCCTTGCAGTGCCCAACACCGAACCCGGTGCTGCTGTTTGTCGCCTTTGCTTTTGCATACTTTTTCTCGGCGCTGCTGCGTGCCGTCACCGCCACGCTGGCGCCGGTTTTCAGCGCCGAACTGCTGTTGGGAGCGGCCGACCTGGGGCTGCTGGCCGGTGCTTTTTTCTTCGGCTTTGCAGCCATGCAATTGCCGCTGGGCTGGGCGCTCGACCGCTACGGGCCGCGCCGCACGCTGCTGTGCCTGCTGTCGCTGGCGGTGTGCGGGTGCGCGGCCTTTGCCGTCGCGCAGAACCTGGTCGCGTTGGTGGCCGCGCGCGCATTGATCGGCGCTGGCCTGGGTGGCTGCCTGATGTCGGCGCTGACGAGTTACCGCCGGTGGTATACGCCGGTGGCACAGCTGCGCGCAAATTCGTGGATGCTGATGAGCGGCTCGCTTGGGATGGTGGCGTCGACACTGCCGGTACAAAGTCTTTTGCCCGTGATGGGCTGGCGCGGCCTGTTCTGGCTGCTGGGCGCGCTGTTGCTGCTGTCGATGGTGCTGGTGCGCTGGCTGGTGCCGGCCGACGCCAAGGCAGACATGGGCGGCACCGACAGCGCCGTTGCACCGCCTGATCTGCGGCGCAAGACCGCTGCCGAGCACGCGCCAGGCACGTCAAGCCCAGTGGGTTCAGCCGCCTCGACCGGGGGCTATGGCGCCATTGTTCGGCACCCGGTATTTGTTGCCATGGCGCCGCTGGCGTTTTTCTCTTACGGCGGGTTGATCGCCATCCAGTCCTTGTGGGCAGGCCCCTGGCTCACGCGCGTTTGCGGTTGGACCGCTGCCGAGGCGGCGCAGGGCCTGTTTGCCATCAACCTGGCGATGCTGGTCGCTTTCATGGCTTGGGGTGTGGTGATGCCCTTGCTCAGTCGCAGCGGCTGGACCGCCGTGCGTTTGATGACCTGGGGCTTGCCACTGTCGCTGGCGTTGCTGCTGGCCATCGCTGCCTTGGGCGGGCGGGCAACGGCTTTGCACTGGGCGCTCTGGTGCGTGGCCAGCACTTTTGTTTCGGTCAGTCAGCCGGCGGTGGGCGCTGCGTTCCCCGCGTCGCAGGCCGGCCGCGCCTTGTCGGCCTTTAACCTGGTTATCTTTGGCGGTGTTTTTGCGGTGCAGTGGGGCCTGGGCCTGGCCATCGACGGCCTGCAGGCCCTGGGCAACAGCCCGCCTGCGGCTTTTCGCATCGCCGTTGCGCTGCATGGGGCGGCTTGCACGGCGGCCTACTTCTGGTTCCTGTGGCTGCGCGCCCGGTCTGCCGATAATGACCTTTCATCCACAGCACCACCGTGAGCCCATGACGCCGATCTTGCTTGTTGCCCATGCACCTTTGGCATCGGCACTGTTGGCGGTGGCGCAGCATGTGTTTGCTGAGCTGGAGCCCAACATGAAAGCCATTGATGTGGGGCCACAAGACGCGGTGCACGAGGTCGAAAGCCGCGTCAAAGACGCGGTGCGCGCCTTGCTTGTCACCGCAGCGGCCGGTGCGAGCGCCGACGCCAAAACCGAAAAAGTGACTGAAGTTTTGGTGCTGGTTGACGTGTTTGGAGCCACACCCTGCAACGCCGCTCTGGCAGCTGCCGACGGCTTGCCGGTGCGGGTGGTCACAGGGGTCAGCGTACCCATGTTGTGGCGCGTGCTCGGCTACGCCAACAAAGCCATGGACGAATTGGTTCTGAGCGCCGTGGCTGGTGCCGCACAAGGGGCCTTCCACGCATCGGTATCACGACGCCAGAACCAGAGCCCACCACCCGCCGCCCATGATCACGAGCACCATCACCATCACCAATAAGCTCGGGCTGCACGCCCGCGCTTCAGCCAAGCTCACCAAGCTGGCCGGCGGCTTCCGCAGCGAGATTCATCTCAGCCGCAACCTGCGTCGTGTGAATGCCAAAAGCATCATGGGCGTGATGATGCTGGCAGCTGGCCTGGGCAGCGAAGTCGGCATCGAGGTTGAAGGTGACGATGAGGCGCAGGCGATGCAGGCGCTGCGCGCGCTGATCGACGACCGCTTCGGTGAAGGCGAGTAGGCAACCCACGCGCGTCAGGGGCGGGCTCGCCGGCCGCTGAAGCCCGATCGAAGCCCACATCAGAAGGCCCAGTGGAGGAACGGCGATGAGCCTGCAGATTTTTGGCATACCGGTGTCTCGTGGCGTGGCCATCGGGCGCGCCGTGCTCGTGGCATCCAGCCGGGTTGACGTGGCGCACTACTATGTCGGCGCCGAGCAGATCACGGCTGAAGTGCAGCGCTTGCGCGATGCGCGCGACGCGGTGGCAAGCGAGCTGGAGGCGCTGAAACAGGAACTGCCGGCTGAAGCGCCGGCGGAATTGGCGGCGCTGCTGGACGTGCACCTGATGCTGCTGCATGACGACAGCCTGGCTGCGGCCACCAAGGTGTGGATAGAAGAGCGCCACTACAACGCCGAGTGGGCGATGTCGGCTCAACTGGAGGTGTTGGCGCGGCAGTTTGACGAAATGGAAGACGAGTACCTGCGCGAGCGCAAGGCCGACATCGAGCAGGTTGTTGAACGTGTCTTGCGCTCGCTGCTGGGTAGCAGCGGCTTGCCCACGGGCGCAGCGGTGCACACCTCGCGCGACTTCGCGGGTGCCGACCCGCTGGTGCTGGTGGCCAGCGACGTGGCGCCCGCCGATATGCTGCAGTTCAAGCGCAGCGTTTTCACAGGTTTTGTCACTGACGTTGGCGGGCGCACGTCGCACACCGCCATCGTGGCACGCAGCCTGGACATACCGGCCGTGGTGGGGGCCCGCGAGGCCTGCCGGCTGATCCGCCAGGACGACTGGGTCGTCATCGACGGCGATGCCGGCGTGGTGATCGCCAACCCTTCGCCCATCATCCTGGAGGAGTACCGCTTCAGACAACGCCAAAGTGAGCTGGAGCGGGCGCGCCTGAACCGTTTGCGCCACACGCCGGCGGTCACCGCCGACGGCCAACCGGTGCAGCTGCTGGCCAACATCGAATCGGCCGAAGACGGCCGTGCGGCCATCGAGGCTGGTGCGGTGGGTGTGGGCCTATTCCGCAGTGAGTTTTTATTCATGAACCGCGACGGCGCCCTGCCCGGTGAAGACGAACAGTTCGAGGCCTACCGCGCCGCAGTGGTCATGCTGCAAGGGCTGCCCGTCACCATCCGCACCGTGGACGTGGGCGCCGACAAACCGCTGGATCGCATGACTGCCAACGAGCTGCGGCACGAGTACGGGCTGAATCCTGCGTTGGGGCTGCGCGCCATCCGCTGGAGCCTGTCCGAGCCCGGCATGTTCAGACAACAGTTGCGCGCCATTTTGCGGGCGGCGGCCTTTGGCAAGGTGCGCGTCCTCATACCGATGGTGGCCAAGCTCAGCGAAATTCAGCTCACCTTCGAAGCGTTGGCGCGCGCGCGGCGTCAGCTTGACGAAGCGGGCCGCGCACACGGCCCCGTGCAGGTGGGCGTGATGATCGAAGTTCCGGCCGCTGCACTGATGATCGAGCGCATCCTGCGCGAGGTGGACTTTGTTTCAATAGGCACCAACGACCTCATTCAGTACACGCTGGCCATCGACCGCGCAGACGAAGCGGTGTCTCACCTCTACGACCCCTGGCACCCCGCAGTGCTGCAGCTCCTGAATCACACCATCAGCCACTGCAACGCAGCGGGGCGCGATGTCAGCGTCTGTGGTGAGGTGGCGGGGGATCCGGCGTTTGTCGAGCTGCTGCTGGGCATGGGCTTGCGCAGCTTCTCCATGCACCCGGCCCGCGTGGCAGCCGTCAAACAGCGTGTACTGCGTGCGGACGCCAAGCTGCTGAGTCAGCAGATCGACGCCGTGTTGCGCTGCGATGATCCCGAGCAAGCGATGCGCCGAATAGCCCAGCAAAGATCGTCGGCCTGAATGGTCTGAGGGAACGTGTTTCCCCGCCCGCGGCAAGCGCGCAGGCAGAAGCCAAGGCTTTGATCCGAAGGACGATTCACAACAATTTTGGTGCAGGACTTGCGCACTCCGAAAAATCCGTGCTACAGTCGATGGCTCTGCTGCAGACACAGCAAAGCAGTTCGACGTCAAGCAATTGACACCAAACTGCAGTTTCAGAAAGCCACTCCAAAGTGGTATCTACAAAACCGGTCTGCAAACGAAATGAAAGTAAATAAAGTCCCGGTGCTTGACAGCAGTTTAAAAAACATGTCAGAATCGCGGTCTTCGCTGATCACAGGTCAGTAGCGCTAAAGCAAACAGCTTAAGCAGTCAGCAAGTTCTTTAACAATCAACAGCCGATAAGCGTGGGCGTTTGAAGGCGAGTGCCAGAACACTGTGGCGACACAGAGTTCAGGTCTCATGGACCTTAAACGCTCACTGAATTGAATTTTCATGCAAGTGAAGTTCACTTCAATTCTTTGAGTAATTTATCAAGATCGAACTGAAGAGTTTGATCCTGGCTCAG
>JAYUPP010000134.1:0-4367 GCA_043760045.1 Betaproteobacteria bacterium | reverse complement strand
CGTTCGTGCACGCCCAGCACCACGTCGTCGGGCAGGTCCAGCGCGGCTTGTTCGGCGCCGCCGGTGACGCCGGTGCTGTGCAGCCAGTCGCGCAGCGGTTGTTTGTCCAGTGCATGGATGCGGCCCTGCGCCAGTTCAGCGGCCATCCAGAAGCGTGAACTGTCGGGCGTCAGCACCTCGTCCATCAGCGTCAGCGTGCCGTGTGCGTCCAGGCCGAATTCAAACTTCGTGTCGGCGATGACGATGCCGCGTGTCAGTGCATATTGGGCGGCAGCGCGGTAGAGGCGGATGGCGGTGCTGCGCGTTGCAGCGGCACGCTCTGCGCCGAGCAGCGTTTCAAGTTGAGCGTAAGCAATGTTCTCGTCGTGGTCGCCCACCGCCGCCTTGGTGGCGGGTGTGAAGATGGGCTCGGCCAGCGGCGTGGTCATTTGCAAACCCGCCGGCAAGTGCTGGCCGCAGACGGTGCCGCGCGCGCTGTATTCCTTCCAGCCGCTGCCGGCCACATAGCCGCGCACCACCGCTTCGCAGTGCAGCGGTTGCAGGCGTTTGACGAGCATGCTGCGGCCCTGCACCTGCGCCACTTCATCGGCGGCCACCACGCTTTCGGGTGCGTCGCCGGTCAGGTGGTTGGGAACCAGGCCTTTGAGATGATCGAACCAGAACAGCGCCATCTGCGTCAGCAGCCGGCCTTTGCCGGGCACCGGGGCTTTCATCACCACATCAAAAGCGCTCAGGCGGTCGCTGGCCACCATCAGCATGCGGTCAGCGCCGACCGCGTAGAGGTCGCGCACTTTGCCGCGAGCAATCAGCGGCAGTGAATGCAAGGTGGTGCGGGTGACGGCGGGGCCGAGATCGGCAAGGGTTGGGGCCATGGGCAGTGGAGGTGACTTGACGGGCTGTGGATTGTCAACCTTGCCCGAACAGCGGGTGTCCGAACTGCGAGCGCAGGGCTTGCAGATCAACTCATCCATGTCATGCCGGCGGTTTTTGCGGTGGCCCCATCAAAGGTCATCGTTTTTGCGCAGCCGGCGTGTGACGCGGTGCGGCTTGTTATGGCATCACGGCCGGTCATCGGGCAGCAGAGCCGCAGCCTACCGTGGCGCGGTGCCTATCTGCGATCAAGACGATCTTGGTTGGCTTGTCGAACATGTCCTTCAGCGCGGTGACCGATTGGCTGGCGGCGAGAAAAACAAACTGGCCCGGTTCGATCTGCACGAATTGGACACGATCACCTGTTGTGACCTGCAAAGCTCGGCGCACTTCAGCGGGAATGGTGATCTGCTCTTTGCGGGTGACGGTGGCGGTGGCCAAGCCGGGCTCCTTCGCAGAGCGCTCACTTTGGAGCGCTGCGGTTCTGCCGTCAACGGCTCGCAGGCGGTGGCAGGGCGTTCAACGCGCTGGCGCAGCGTGGTTGGTGGTGACGCTGCGGTGCACCGCAGCGCCCAGCGCAGGCAGCCGCCAGGTGGTGGCGCAACGTTCGTGCGGTGCGTAGCGGCTGCCCAGGCTGCTGAGCAAGGCCACGATGTAATGCGCCTGCGGTGTTTTGACGATGCCGGCGTCGCTGCCGTAGTTCTGGGTGGTGCCGGTTTTGTGCGCAAAGGCCGGTGCGTCGGGCAGGCCAGGCACCCAACCCGGGACGCCTCGCAGGGCGCCCGAAGACAAGATTTCGTCCAGCGTCTGCGCTGCCAGCGCGGCACGCAAGCGGTCGCGTGAGGCGGGCTTCAGCAGTGGCGGCGTGCCGGCCGGCAGCCAGGGCGCGGGCGGGGCGTCGGCGTCCAGCAGCCACAAGAGCCGCGCGGTGTCCCAGGCCGTCATGTGGATGTGGCCCACACCGCTGCCGTCGCCATTGCGCCAGCCGCCTTGAGCGGTGGTGTTGTTGAGCTGCAGCGTGGGCAGACCGAGGCTGGCGAAGTGTTGGTTCAAACGGCGGGGCAACCAACCCACGCGGTGCAACAGCGCCACGCAGGTGTCGGTGGCGTCGTTGTTGCTGACGGTGATCATTGGCGTTAGTGCATCGGGCCAGGCGCACAGGCCCTCGTCCACCGCCAGCGCCACGCCCACCGCCACCATCAGCTTCAGCAGCGAAGCTGGGTAGGGTGCCACGAAGCGGTGCGCACCCGTGCCGTGCGTGCCGTGCGTGCCGTTGTGCAGTGGCCGCCAAGGCAGCCGCGCCCAGTTGCTGCCGGGCAGCCAGGCGACGGAGTTGCCGGCGGCGTCCTGCAAGTCGGCGTCGAAGCGGATGTTGCGCAGCGCGCCGGCATCGCGGCCGATGTCGGCCACCACGCCTTTGGCATGTTCGCGCGAGAACAGCACGTTGGCCCAGCGCGGGCGGGCGCCACGGGCGCCGGGGGTGCCGGGGCTGAAGCTGATCACCGCCAGGTCGATGGCGGGCATCAACACCAGCGGCTGGCCGCCTTGCAGGTTGTCGGCTGTGGCGGGGAAGTCGGCCGCTTGCACCGCACGCAGCAGGGCCTCGCCCAGCGCTTTCACCAGAACTTGTAGCTGACCTTCAGCGTGAAGGCTCGGCCTCGTGGATCGCCCACCCGGGCGTCCCAGCCAGCGCCGGCAACGTTGTCAACGTTGTGCAGCGAAAACGGAGGGTCGGTGTCGAGCAGATTTTTTACGCCACCAGTTACCGTCAAGCCTTTGATGCCGGTGTAGCTGACCGACGCGTTGTAGAGCGTGTACGAATCCACCTCTGATTGGAAGCCCTTGCTTTGCAAATTCACGCCGCTGCCGTAACCGTCGACCTCTTCGCGGTATCCCGCTTTGAAATCCTGCGCCACGGTAGCGCTCCAGTCACCTTGTGACCAGGTCACGCTGGCGTTGTGTTTCCAACGCAGCTTCAAGTCCCACAGGTAGGTGGAGTCGCCGAACTCACCCACGCGCTGCACCCAGGGTTCAGCAGGCGACAGGCGGGTCAGGTATTTGTCCAGGTAGGTGCCGTCCAGCTTGGCCGTCATGCGGCCGCCGGCAAGCTTGAAGTTCAGGGTCAAGTTGAGGTCGGCGCCGCGCACCTTGTCACCGCCCACGTTCACATAACCCGCCCGCACATAATCAATGACGTTGGTGGTGGGGTCGCGCACGATCAGATTGCCCAGAGTTCTGAAGTTGGCGAGGATGTAACTGGGCGTCTGCACGCCAATGCGGTCGGTGATGTCAACACTGAACACGTCAACGCTGGCACTGAAGTTGTCCGTGGGCGCAATGACAACGCCCAAAGAATGTTGTTTGGATTTTTCAGGCTTCAGGTTGACGTTGCTGCCGGTGCGCGTCAGCGGTCTGATCTTGCAGAAGTTCGGGTTGCCGGGGTTGCTGGGGCAGAACGCCGGGTCATCCACATCGCTGTTGAATTGACCGCGCGATTCGCCTTCGTACAAAGGCCCAAAGTCGGGCGCATGAAAACCGGTGTTGTAAGAACCGCGGAACAACAGCTCTTTGAACGGTACCCAGCGCAAGGCCACTTTGGGGTTGGTGGTGTTGCCAAAGTCGTTGTACTTGTCGTATCGAACGGCGAGCTGCGCCTCCAGGCCCTTCAGTATCGGCACGTTCAGCTCGCCAAACAGTGCTTGCACGTCGCGTGATGCCCTGGGCAACGACGCGGGCGAGCCGGCGCCAATGAGCGCGGGTACACCCACGGTGCCATCGGTGAACTGGAAGCTTTCCTTGCGAATGTCAAAACCCAGGGCACCGGCCAGTGCTCCAGCCGGCAGCTTGAAGATCTCTCCTGAAACCACACCATCAAGCTGCGTCAGTTTGCTGACGCCACCGTACAAAGGCCCGCGGTACTTGGCCGACTCCAACAAGTCCAAAGCCTGCTGGGTTTGTTTTTGGCCGGGCAGCAAAAACGGATTGACAAGGCCCGTTTCCATCACCGACTTGAGTTTGGTTTCGATGAAGTAGCCGTCCAGGAAGGCTGTGTCAGCCTTGCTACCCGCTGTGGACAGGCCGAGCCTGTAGTCCCACCCGGCAATCAGGCCCTCCAGGCCGACAAGAGCGCGGTAGCTGTTGCTTTCAGTGGCCTGCTCGCGAAAACCGCAAGCATCACAACGCCAGCGAATGCGGATCGGCTTGGTGTTGTCGTAACCTGCCACTTGCCCCGTCAAGTCCAGGTAATAGGGTGCGCGCACCAGGTTGCCACTGGCGTCCCTGATGTCCACGCCGTTCAGGTCCTTTTGATAGACCGGGTAATTGGCACCTCGGGCCACGGTTGTCAGCTGGTTGGAGGTGTACTGCACATCGGACGTGACCCGCGACAGCGTGGCCTCGGCAAAAGCGGTGTGCTCGCCACCCAACTTGAACATGCCGCGTGTCACCAGGTTCAATCGCTCAACCGGCTGCTGCAAGCTCCAGTCGCGGCCGTAGTC
>JAYUPP010000133.1:0-4378 GCA_043760045.1 Betaproteobacteria bacterium | reverse complement strand
CGGAGTGGAGCCGCACCAGCGCAAACTCTCGGCTCACCGTGCGCCGCCCCATCGCAGCAGCGCCCTGTGCGTAGGCGCCATGCACGTTCAGTCGTTGTTGCCAATTCACTTCGGCCATGTGTTTACCCGAGCGCACGCGGTAGTACCGGGACCAGAAAAACTGCATCAATGGGGCCAGCACCAGAACGCCGGCCAAGACTTCAAGCGCGTGGCCCCGAAAACGACCGCGCATCGCCTGCGCGTGCGAAGGCGCCGGGCACGCACCATTGGCGGCGTGGACGTCGACGCCGTGCAGTGTGCCGTGGGGCGTCTCGTACTCATCGTCGGCGGAGTAGCCCGCCCCGAACAAGATGACGTTGAACCCACAAGGCTTGAAGCGCGGCAACAAACACGCGTCGTTGAAGTCAAGGTTACGGCCCTGGTCAAAGAAGCCACCCAGCGCATGCAGTGCTATCGGCGTCCTCTGTGCAACGACAAGGGGAGACAAACTTTGGGTGCTGGGCGGCGGCTGAATGCGTTGATGGATGACGTCTCCGAAATAGGGCCATCTGGGCTTTTTGTCAGGTTCTTCGGCCCGGAATTGGTAGCGCAACAGGCCACGCGTTTCGCGCAGTTCCACGGTGGCAAACTGGACCTTGGCCAGCTCCATCTTGCGCACCCATTCTTCAATGACGCTGTTGATCTCTTTGTCCAAACCCGCCGTTGGCGCCATCAGCAGCAAACGATCGGCGTTGTCGCGAATCAAGCCGTCCAGACGTTTCTGGCACGCCAGCGCCACCTTGGCTCGGTCCATGGTTTCCAGCCGACCCGTGTTGTCCAGGCGAGACTGATAGACATCCGACAGCAAGACCTTGTCGAACTCACTGCGCTCGATGGGCGACAGGTCCAGATCGACGGCCACGAAGCGGATCAAGTTTTTGCGGGCTTCGTTGCTGGCGTCTGGGTTGGAGCCTTGGCCCAGGTTCAGCAGCACTGCAAGGTCCTTGGCAAGTTGACAGCGATCCAGTGGCGAGGTGCCCGCATAGTGGCTGGGGCTGGCAAACCGTTCTTTGTCGATCTTCACGATGGCGACGTTTCTGAAGGCCGACGACTCGGAACGGCTGGCCACAACGGCCGCTGCCGCCTTGTGCGCATAGGTCGAGGCCACGTCTTCGAGCGAGACCCAAAGCGGCTCTGTCAACAGCACCACATTGGCCACACCGATGGACACCAGCAAGTGGTGCAGCCCATGGTGACGCATGTGGTGGGCATAGTGGGCAACTGCTGCGGACAAGGCGGCGCGCAAAAACCGCCAGACCTTCCGAATCAGCCCGCTTTGACGCGTGCAACTGAACAGCGACCCCATTCACCCCCCATGTGCGTCTGCAGCCAACCTCAAGAAAAAGGGTCTGGCTGAGTGCGCTTTTCAACAGGCTTTTAGCGAAGAGTTCAAAGGTGTGTCAAGCACCTTGTTTGGCATGACGCCGGCCGCTGATAGCTGTATGCCGCCACGGCCATCAAGTCGCCACCACCACCCGCCCGCGGCCCTGGGTGCGGGCTTCGGCCAGCGCACGTTCGGCTCGCGCCAGGGTCTGCGCCACGCTTTCGCCGGCATGGTGTTCGGCCAGGCCCGCTGACAGCGTCACGCTCAAGGCTTGCTGGCCGTGCAGGATGCGCAGTGCGCTGACGCGGTCGTGCAGCCGCTCCAGGCCGCCGCGCGCCAGGGCGGCGCGTGAATCGGACAACATCAACACAAAGTCGTCTTCCGCCCAGCGCGACAACACGTCGGCAGCGCGCACCTGGCGCTGCGCTTCTTCGGCCACGGCGCGCAGCACCGCGTCGCCCACGGCATATCCATGCGCTTCGTTGATGGGCTTGAAGTTGTCAATGTCCAGCACCGCCAGGCAAAACGTTTGGCCCGAGCGGATGCAACGCTGGTGCTCTTGCTCCATCAGCGTCAGCATGTGGCGTTTGTTGACCAATCCGGTCAGCTCTTCACGCGTGCTGCCTTCACGCAAACGCAGCAAGGCCTGCGCAAGTTCACACCGGTGCTGGCGCGACTGCTGCCGCAGTCTGGTGATGCGCACCGACAGCACCGCACCGGCGGCCAGCACGGCGGCCAGCATCACGAAGTGGCCAACTTCCACCGCCAGCAAATACTGGTCAGGCTGGCGGTTCACCATCACTGCCATCACGGCGGCAAACAGCACCACTGTGTAGGCCGCCACTGCGGCCATGCGGCGCGGTGTCAGCACAAAAACGCCAAATACCATCACCAGCATCAAGACGGGAAACACACCGCCGCGAGCCGGCCCACCCAGCGCATAGGCCGCCGCGCTGCTGGTGACGGCAAAGAGCATCTGCGGTGCGGTCAGTGCAGGGTCGGCCCGCTGACGGGTGGCGCCCAGGCGGATTGCGGCGTAGAAGGCGCCCATACCCAACACATTCACGGCCGACCACAGCAAAGCCGGCAGCCAGGCCACCACGCCCGACCAGACAAAAAACTGCATCACCACCACACTCACCACCATCACTGCAGCGGCCAGAAGCGTTTGCGACAAACGCAGGCGCTGCGCGGCTTCGCGGGTGAGCAGGATGTCGGTGAAGAGGCTCATGGGAGCATGCCAGGGTGAAGGCGCAGAGGGTAGCGCAGTCCAACGTGGTGCCCGTCATCGCGCTCATCACAACCCGCTCAGGGTTTGCTTTCGGTGGCTGGCGCTGCGCAGTTTGTGTTCACTGGCCGGCAGCGCCCAGGTGCAGCAGCGGCAGCAGCGCGCCGGCTTTCACCTCGCCCAGCGAAAACCGGGTGTGCACGTCTTTCACATTGGGCAGCTTGAACAGGGTGTGCATGGTCCAGCGTGAATAGGCGTCCAGGTCGGTGGCCACCACCTGCAGTTCAAAAGTGCCGGCGCCGCTGATGTAGTGGCAATACACCACCTCGGGCAAGGCGCGAATGCTGTCTTCCAGCGCTTGCGTGGCCTCGGCGTTGTTGCGCTCGGCATCCACGCGCACAAATGCCAGCACGCCAAGGCCCACCCGCCGGCGGTCCAGCTCGGCCCGGTAACCGGTGATGTAGCCCTGCTCTTCCAGCCAGCGCACGCGGCGCCAGGTGGGTGCGGCAGAAAGGCCGATGCGCGCCGCCAGATCGATGTTCGACAGCCGCGCGTCGGCTTGCAGCGCGTGCAGGATGGCCACGTCATAACGGTCGAGTGCAGTGCCGTGCGTGCCTTCCATTGCTGCGGGCTGTGCGGCGGGTGCGCGCGCCGCCAGTTTTTTTCCGCTTTTCCCTGAATAGTCTGATTTGGGCATTGTTGTTTGTCGATTCGTTGGCCTAGAGCAAGAAGCTTGCGCCGATGCTGCCATTCAAGGCAGCAAAAGAAAAGACATAACCCGGCACAGAATCTAAACTGGATGTCACGTTGCGCCCTGCAGAAAGCCCCGTCATGAATGCACCCTTGCCCGAAGCCGCACGCCTGGCGCTGCAAGCCGCCACGCTCGACGACAAGTACACGCTCGACCGCGGCCGTGCTTTCATGAGCGGTGTGCAGGCGCTGGTGCGTCTGCCGATGCTGCAGCGCGCACGCGACGTGGCCGCAGGCCTGAACACCGGCGGCTTCGTCAGCGGTTATCGCGGCAGCCCGCTGGGTGCTTATGACCAGTCGCTGGTGGCCGCGCGCAAACACCTGGCGGCCAGCCATGTGGTTTTCCAGCCGGGTGTCAACGAAGAGCTGGCGGCGACAGCGGTGTGGGGCACACAGCAGCTGGAGCTGTACCCGCAGAGCAAAAAGTACGACGGCGTATTCGGCGTCTGGTACGGAAAGGGCCCGGGTGTGGACCGCTGCTCTGACGTTTTCAAACACGCCAACATGGCGGGTACCAGCCCACACGGTGGTGTGGTGGCGATTGCCGGCGACGACCATGTGGCCAAGAGCAGCACCGCAGCCCACCAGAGCGACCACATCTTCAAGGCCTGCGGCCTGCCGGTGTTTTTTCCGAGCGACGTGCAAGGCATTCTCGACATGGGCCTGCACGCCATTGCGATGAGCCGTTTTTCGGGCCTCTGGAGCGGCATGAAAACGATCCAGGAGGTGGTGGAATCGTCATCGTCGGTGCTGGTGGACGCGGACCGCGTGCAGATCGTGATGCCGCAAGACTTTGCGATGCCGCCTGGTGGCCTGCACATCCGCTGGCCCGACGCGCCGCTGGAACAGGAAGCGCGGCTGATGGACCACAAGTGGTACGCGGCGCTGGCTTACGTGCGCGCCAACAAGTTGAACTACAACGTCATCGAAGGCAAAAACGACCGCTTCGGCATCATCGCCAGCGGCAAGGCTTACAACGACACGCGCCAGGCACTGGCCGACCTCGGCCTGGACGACAGCACCTGCGGCGCCATTGG
>JAYUPP010000132.1:0-4383 GCA_043760045.1 Betaproteobacteria bacterium | reverse complement strand
GCGTCTACCACCGGCAAGTCTTTCCCCAGCGTTGACAACGTGATGATGAGCGTGCAAACCGGCCCCATGCGCAGCACCGTCACGGCCAAGCACACGCTCACGCTCAGCGCCGACGCATTTGCTGAAGTGCGTGAAAAAGCCACCACCACCGGCGACGTGGTGGGCGCCGTGGCGCTGGGCATCCTGAAGCTGGCTATCGGCAGCAAAGACAGCAGCAGCAGCAAAGAGCTGGAAGTGGTGGCCGAACCCACCGCCTACAAAACGGTGGTCGGCAACGGCCTGGGCGCGGCCGGCAGCATGCTGGTGGCGCGCATGAAGTCTGAACGTTGAAGTCTGGATGCTGAGCGCCCACCCGGCCCTTTGCTGCGCCCGGCGCCCGGCGTGCGCCCAAGCAACGGCTGCAGGCAAATTCACCCTCACCCCAGCCCACTGCCCCACTGCCCCACTGCCGCACTGCCGCACTGCCGCACTGCCGCACGGCCAACCCTCCCTTTTTTAATCTGCCCGTCTGGAGTTTCTCCATGAAGTGCCGCCCCGGTCTGACCCAACTCCGCCTGCTCAGCGCCGCTGTGGCTGCTGCCAGCGTGGCCACTTTGGCCGCCTGCGGCGGGGGTGACGACGACACGGTTGCACCCATCCCCACGGCCGCCACCCCGGCGCCTGCACCCGCCCCGGCCGCCAGCACCACCGTCACCGGTGCCGTCGTCAAAGGCCCGGTGGCCGCCGCGCAGGTGTGCGCGTTCACGGTCAGCAACAACGCCCGCGGCACGGGCCTGGGCAGTTGCACCACCACCGACGCCGCTGGCAATTACAGCTTGACGGTGCCCGTGGGCAGCGGCGCGCTGTGGCTGGAAGCCACCGGCGGCAGCTACACCGACGAAGTGAGTGCCGCCCTGCGCACGCTGCCCGCCGGCAGCCCGCTGGTGGCACTGGCGGCTGCCAACGGCACCAGCGTCGTGAACATGCTCACCCCGCTGACCACGCTGGCGCTGAACGCCGCGCGTGCATCGGTGGCCAGCTCCGGCACGCTGGACGCTGTGGCCTATCAGGCTGCCGTCACGGCCTTGCTCAGCAGCTTCAACCTGCCCACCACGCTGAACATCAACACCACGCTGCCGGCGTTTGGCGCGGGCATCAACAGCTACGGCAGCGCGCTCACCGCCATCTCGCAAATGGTGGCCAATGGCGAGTCACTGGCCACGCTGCTGGCCAGCGCGCAGCCGGCCGCACTGGCCAACGCATTTGCCCGGGCTGCAGCGCCGCCGGTGGTGGTGGTGCCCAACCCCACGCCGCCGGTAGCTGCCGCCAACTTCTCCACCGCGACGGGAACGCTGGCGCTCGCCGGCGCCAACGCCGTGGTGGCCTCGCACGGCAACTTCACACCGCAGGAAAACGGTTTTTCAGTCACCGTGGCGTCGGGCGCCGAGGCCTACAGCAGCAACCTGAACCTGCCTTCCAAAACCACTTACCGCTTCTTAAAATTCGTGACCGACAGCGCCGGCGTGGCCAGCACCGTGCAGCTGACGGTGGTGCGCGGCAGTGCCACCAGCGACGGCAGCGGCGCCGACAACCGCACCACTTACAGCGTGGGCGCAACGGTGGTGGGCAGTTGTGATTTCTGCGCGAGTTTCTCCACCCCGGCCGCTGCCAAGCACCCGGTCACCGTCACCTTCAACAACGCCCGGCTGGCAGCTGACCTGACGCTGAACGGCAGCCTGGTGGGCAACGTAACGGGCGGCACCCTGGGCGCGCTGTGGCTGCCGGTGGACCTGCCGGGCACCACCACCGGCAATGCCACCATGAACGGCGCTGACCTGATCGTCAGCGACGCCATCGTCAACAACACCAACGACGGCGCCAAGTTCTTGCTGGTCGACGGCCGCGCGCTGGAAGTGCTGGGCAACACCGCCAATTACTACGGCCCGCTGGGCGTTTATTCCTGCTTCAGCAACTGCGGCATCACGGCGGTGGCCAACACCGGCGGCGGCGCCACCTTCACTTTCACCAACACCCGCCTCGGCCTGCCCAACAACGGCCTGGCCGACCCGAACGGCCGCACGCTGAACGGCAGCATCACGGTGGGTAAAAGCAGCGGCAGCCTGACCACCACCAGCCTGGGGGCTTTTGCGCCCACCACGACGGCGGTGCAGGCCGTGAACGGCGCGGTGACCACCACCTACACCCGCAGCGCCAACGGCGAAGGCGCCGGCGTGGTGTCCATCGATGTGGCCAGCGTCGGCCGCCAGGTGCAAAGCGTGTTGGTGAAGCTGGGCTTTGCCGGCGGCGGGCAAACCTATGCCTGCACGGCCACGGCCTCTGCAAATGTGCCGGCCTGCAGCGGCATCAGCCTGAGCAGCAACAACCTGACGGTGACCTTCACCAGCGCCGTGCTCGGTGGCAGCATGGTCGTCAACGGCGCCGTGCCCAGCCAAACTTTCAGCGGCGCGGTGGTGGCGAAAGGGCGTTGACTTTCACAATGCGTACGCGCAGCCTGGGCCAGAAAAGGCTTGTACGACACGGCGGAACCTGTATGGCTCCCTCACCCTTCAAAGGAAAGGGCAGGAGTGAGGGTGCAGTGGCGGCACAACAGCCCACTTTGTGCCGCCTCACTGGCCCTCTCCCCAACCCGCTCTCTGCAAGGGAGAGGGAACAAATCAGTGTCCGCGCTCTCCCGGCCCAGCCTGCATGCAGCAAAGTTTGACCCCCAACCCCACCGACTGGGCCGCCATCAAGGCGCTCTTTGACGCCACCGCCGACTTGCCACCGGCTGCGCGTGAACCACTGCTGCGCGCTGCCGCACTGGGCGCAGCAGCGCTGGCTGAACTGCGCAGCCTGCTGGCCCACCACGACAGCGCGGGCGGCACGCAAAACTTCATGTCGGCGGGCGCGGCGCAGCAACTGGCCACCACCGTCGCCGCAGTCGGTGCCCTGCCCACTGAAAGCGCCGCCCGCAGCGGCCAGCGCCTGGGCGCCTGGCAAGTCGTGCGCGGTGTGGGCAGCGGCGGCATGGGGGAAGTTTTCGAGGCCCGCCGCGCCGACGGCAGTTATGAAGGCCGGGCCGCTGTGAAGCTGCTCAAACGCGGCATGGACAGCGCTGCGGTGCTGCAACGCTTTGCGCAGGAACGCCAGGCGCTGGCACGCCTGAGCCACCCGCACATCGCGCGCCTGCTGGACGCCGGCGCCAGCCCCGAAGGCCTGCCCTACTTCGTGCTGGAATTTGTTGATGGCCGCCCCATTGACCAGGCAGTGCGCGGCCAGCCTTTGCATGCGCGCCTGAAACTTTTTCTGCAACTGGCCGACGCCGTGGCACACGCGCACCGCAACCTGCTGGTGCACCGCGACCTGAAACCCGGCAACGTGCTGGTGGACGCCGAAGGCCAGGTCAAGCTGCTGGACTTCGGCATCGCCAAGGCACTGGACCCGCTGGAAGGCATTGCAGGCAGCGCAGGCGAGACCACGGTGGGCGGCGTTCGCCCCTACACACCGCACTACGCCAGCCCCGAGCAGATACGCGGTGAACCCGTGAGCACCGCAACCGACATCTACAGCCTGGGTGTGCTGCTGTACCAGATGCTCACCGGCACCCGCCCCACCGGCCGCAAAGCCACCACCCCGGCTGAAGCCGCACGCAGCGTGCTCGCCGACATGCCCACCAAACCCAGCCGCCTGAGCGCCACCGAAGCCGTGGACCCGCAGTGGTTGCAAACACGCAAGAAGCTGGAAGGTGACCTCGACAACATCCTGCTCAAAGCGCTGGAAAAAGCACCCGACCAGCGTTATGCCAGCGTGGATGCGTTCGCCGCCGACATAACGGCTTATATGGATGGCAGACCCGTGGGCGCACGTGCCGCCAGCCCCGGTTATGTGTTTCTGAAATGGTTGAACCGCAACCGCGCAGCCGCCGCCGCCGGCGGCCTGGGTGGGCTGGGCCTGGTCACAGGCGTGGCCGCGACGCTGCTGCACGGCCGTGTGGCCCTGGCGCTGGGTGCGCTGGGCCTGAGCGCCGGCCTGGTGCTGGCGCTGGTGCAGGCGCGCCGCGCGCAAGTCGCGCGCGACGAGGCCACACGCTCACGCGACGACGCCACGCGCCACCTGGCCGCGCTGCGCAAGCTGGCCAACACGATGGTCTTTGAAGTCAACGATGCGCTGGAGCGCGGCCTGACCGAAGGCCGGCGCCAGCTGGTGCACACGGCAGCGCAGTCGCTGGAACAGCAGGCCGGTTTTGAACAACTGACCGACCCCGAACGGCTGGACCTGGGCCAGGCCTTGTCGCGCCTGGCACGCCTGGAAGGCCACCAGTTCACGCCCAACCTGGGCAACGTGCCGCGTGCACTGGCTAACTATGAACGTGCACTGCAGGTGCTGCAGCCGATGGCGCAGCGC
>JAYUPP010000131.1:0-11883 GCA_043760045.1 Betaproteobacteria bacterium | reverse complement strand
CCACCTTGCGGTGGTGCTTGAAAAAACTCACATCGTTGACCGTGGTCTCAACCCGCAGCACGCGGGAGAACTTGTCGTACACCTTGACCGTACACCTTCACCCCGGCCGAGCCCATGTAGTGCTTGATGCAGCGGCCCTCAATGCGCGTGGACAGGCGCGAGCCGATCTCTTGGGCCAGCGCAGGCGTGATCTTCTTGCCCAGAAAGCCGGCTACACGCGGCGCGTCTGCGGCCAGCACCGCTTGACGCGAAATGGCGTCATACAGCGGCACCAAAATCTGCTCGCTGCGAAACATCAGGTCGGTGGCGTACTCGGCCTGGCGGATGCTCCAGTGCCAATCGTCCTGGGCGAACACATCAGCCACTGGGCACAGCCACAGCGCGTAGCGCGTCAGCCGCCGGTGCAGTTGTTCGGGGTTGAAGGCGTCGGCCAGGGCTTGCGCGCGCGCCAGGTCGGCCACGCGCAAGAACGCGTTGTCCTCCTGCACGAACTCGATACCCTCGCGCTTAAGCGAGCAGGCCAAAGCGCTGTGGCCGTTGCAGTAAAACTGCAGCCCGAACGGCGCCCAGGTCGGCACACGCAAGTAGCACAGGCCGAACTCTTCGAGGGTGAAATAGAAGTAGTAGTGCAGGCACTTGCCGGTGTCGCCGCGCAGGAAGACGTGGCCGTTGCTCTTGTCGAGCCACGGCTTGTAGCTGGGGCAGCTCTCCATCGCCGAGATGACGTGCACCAGACCCGGCGCGTTGCCCCGCTCAGCCAGCACGCGAGACACCAAGTCTTCCTTGCGGATGTGGCTTTTGTTGACGTGCCGGGTGGTCACGCCGTTGGCAGCGCAGACCTCCTGAGCACGCTCACGGACGCGGTCGCGCAAGGGTTCGGCAAACTTCGGATAGTCGAAGATGCGGATGCCGCGCGAGTACAGAAAGCTTGTCATCCCGCCGGCATAACACGCGCCCGGCAGTGTGCCCGTCACGATGATCCGGTCGTAGCACGACAACACGCCGTGCAGGTTGGGCGCATAGCGCTCAGTCAATGTCGTCGCAGTCATCGTCGATCACCCCGCTATCGGTTCGACGGGAATCGCATGACCTGTTTGGTTCCGGCTTCGTCGGCTTAGGTTAAACCGACGTGCGGCCCCAGTAGGGCCTGCCCGGCCTGTGCCTGCGTCAAGCTGGCGTCGGGCCCCGGCCCACAACGCCGTCTGCGCGTTCAATGCCGCATGCGGCCATGGCTGGGCCGCTTTCACCCTGACGGTTGCGCGCAGCTATTGTCAAGCGACGCTGGTGCTGCCCGTGGCGGCCCGCGCGCGCCTGGCGAGCCAGGTGTACGCAACTGCGGCGACCAGCCCGAATATCAGGTGCAGGATGAAGGTGCCCCAGCCGCGCAGTTCGACGAACCAGGGTACCCAGGCGGTCAACAGGTGGAAGTTCACAAAGTAAATCAAGGCGCCGAAAACGCCCCCTACGATTTCGGCGACATCGAACCTGCCGAAGCGGTGGATCGCGGCCAGGATCCAGGCCACAACCAGGCCCGAAAAAACGCCAAGCACGTAGTGGGTGGCGAGCGCCACGGCCACGATCATGAAATTGAACTGCGATGCCGGGGCACTCAGGGCGGCCTGCCCGCCCATCGTCAACGCCGCGGTGAGCTGCGTGACGCGCCACGGGCTCACGTCGCCCATCGACGCCGCCCAGCCGAGTTCGAGAACCATCATCGTGGCGCCCGCGATCAGTCCTGCCACAGCGGCGGCGAACCAATCGATATCGCGGCCCAGGCCACGTTGCCGATGCACTTGAGTATTCAAGACAACCTCCGCGTTTTAACGTGAGAGTCTTTCAATGATCCGGGGCGCTGCCACGCATCATGAAAGTTAGGGGCGTTGTGCCGGAGGATGGCGCAGCCACCGCCATACCGGCAAGTAGAACGGCAGATTTCGAGCGCCATCGCGTGGCCGCGAGGCCGACGTGCCGGCCTGCCGGCCTGCCGGCCTGCGACTGCCAACAACGGCAGTGCACAAATCTGACCTTGTGCGCCCGTCGTGTGGGATGGCACCGAGCAGGCCCGCCTGCGCATGGTGGATACCTCAAGTTCCGCAACGCGCCGCGAGATGCAGCACTGACTGCCATGTCTTGTACAACCGATCGACAGCGGCTGGCAAGCGTGTTTGCCTATCCTGGACGGACTGCGAGCTGTGGTGTGATCGGCAGGTGCAACGGGCCATCGCATGCGAATGCCTTCGCGCAAGCTGGACTCCGGCAGAAGTTAGGCACAGAATCCGGCCGACCTTGGGCGCCAGCGACGAAGTCCAGTCGCTGAACTTTAACGTGACAGTCTTTCATGATCCGTGGCGCTGCCCTGCATCATGAATGTTAGACGCGACGAGGAGATCCTCCATGAATGTCGTTATCGCACTGGTGCTGTTGGTTGTCGGCTCGGTGCTGTTTCACTTCGTGAGCCCGTGGTACTTCACGCCGATCGCGTCCAACTGGGGGGCCATCGACACCACCATCAGCCTCACCTTCTGGGTCACGGGCTTCGTCTTCGTTGCCGTCAATCTGTTCATGGCCTACGCCGTGTACCGCTTCCGGCACCGGGTTGGCCAACGCGCGAGCTACGAGCCCGAGAACAAGAAGCTTGAGTGGTGGCTCTTCGGTCTGACGTCGGTCGGCGTGGCCGCCATGTTGGCGCCCGGCCTGCTGGTGTGGGCGAAGTTCGTCGACGTGCCCAAAGACGCGGCGCAGGTTGAAGCGATCGGCCAGCAGTGGCATTGGATGTACCGCTTTCCAGGCAAGGACAACAAGCTCGGCACCGTCAACGCACGATTCGTGAGTGCCGCAAACCCGTTCGGCATCGATCCTGGAGACCCGCGAGGGCAAGACGACATCCTCATCGCGAACCCCGAAGTGCATCTGCCACTCGGCAAGCCCGTCAACGTGTTGCTGCGTTCGCTGGACGTGCTGCACAATTTTTCAGTGGCTCAAATTCGAGTCAAGATGGACCTGGTGCCGGGTCTCGTGACGAGTGTCTGGTTCACGCCCACCCGCACCGGCACTTTCGATCTGCTGTGCGAAGAGTTGTGCGGCATCGGCCACTTCGTCATGCGCGGCCGCATCGTGGTCGATGAGGAGGCCACGTTCCAAAACTGGCTGAGCGCGCAGCCGACCTTTGCGCAGTGGCAGGCACGGCCCAAAGGTGATGCCATCGCGGGCCAGTCGCTGTACACAACCTGCGCGGCGTGCCACGGCGCGCAGGGCGAAGGCACGGCGGCACTCAACGCGCCCAAGCTGGCCGGCCAAGGGGCCTGGTACGTCAAGCGCCAACTGGCGCTGTACAAGATGGGGGCCCGAGGCACACACAGCAAAGACACCTTCGGCAAGGTCATGGCGCCAATGGCGGCCTTGTTGACCGACGATGCGGCAATCGAGAATGTCGCCGCCTATATCGCGACGCTGGCGGACAAAGCGACGCCGGCGACGGTCAAGGGCAATGCAAAAAAAGGCGAGCAGAAGTACGTGACTTGTGGTGCCTGTCACGGCGCCGCCGGGCAGGGCATCGAAGCGACGAACGCGCCCCGGTTGAAGGGCATGAGCGACTGGTACATGGTGACGCAGCTGAAGAACTTCCGCGACGGTGTGCGCGGCTCGCATCCTCAGGACATGCATGGCTCGCAGATGGCATTGATGGCCGCCATGCTGACCAGCGACGAGGCCATCAACGACCTCGTTGCCTACATCAACGCCAAGTGAGACACCTGATGCCCGAGGGCCTGCACTCCACCGTGCCATCGCGGCGTGCCGATGGGTGTTGTCACGCCGGTGATTCGCGGCTCATGATTTTCTGTGGAACAGGAGGCGACTGTGGCTGAATGGGTTGCACACGATGAAACGAACGACGCTCCACCGGCCGAAGTTGGCGAGATGGAGCTTTACCACCCGAAAACTTTCATCGGCAAGTACATCTGGAGTCAGGACGCCAAGGTCATCGCGATCCAGTACGCCGTGACGGCCATTGCCATTGGCGTGGTGGCCCTGGTGCTGTCGTGGTTGATGCGATTGCAGCTTGGCTTCCCCAACCAGTTCTCTTTCATCAACCCGAGCAACTACCTGCAGTTCGTCAGCATGCACGGGATGATCATGGTGGTCTACCTGCTGACCGCGCTGTTCCTCGGTGGCTTCGGCAACTACCTGATTCCCTTGATGGTGGGCGCACGCGACATGGTGTTTCCTTATATCAACATGCTCAGCTACTGGATCTACCTGGTGGCGGTGTTGCTGCTGGTGCTGAGTTTTTTCGTCCCCGGCGGCCCCACGGGCGGTGGCTGGACGCTGTACCCACCGCAGTCGATCCTTGAAGGCACCCCAGGCGCGACCTGGGGCATCATCCTGATGCTCGTTTCGCTGGCCTTTTTCATCATCGGCTTCACGATGGGTGGCCTGAACTATGTCGTGACGGTGCTGCAGGCGCGCGCACGCGGCATGACCTTGATGCGCATGCCGCTCACGATCTGGGGCATCTTCATGGCCACGGTGCTGGCGCTGCTGGCCTTCCCGGCGCTCTTCGTCAGCGCCATCATGATGTTGCTCGACCTGTTGCTGGGCACCAGTTTTTTCATGCCGGCCATCATCTCCCGGGGCCAGCCGATGGGCCACGCTGGCGGCAGCCCGGTGCTGTTCCAGCACCTGTTCTGGTTCTTCGGCCACCCCGAGGTCTACATCGTCGCGCTGCCGGCATTTGGCATCGTCTCGGACCTGATCGCCATCCATGCGCGCAAGAACATCTTCGGCTACCGCATGATGGTCTGGGCCATCGTGGCCATCGGCGGCTTGAGCTTCATCGTCTGGGCGCACCACATGTACGTCAGCGGCATGAACCCGTACTTCGGCTTCTTCTTCGCGACGACGACCTTGATCATCGCCATTCCCACGGCGATCAAGGTCTACAACTGGGTGCTGACCCTGTGGCGCGGCAACATACACCTGAACGTGCCCATGCTGTTTGCGATCGGCTTCATCTTCACCTTCGTCAATGGCGGCCTGACCGGTCTGTTCCTGGGCAATGTGGTGGTGGACCTGCCGCTGTCGGACACCATGTTTGTGGTGGCCCATTTCCACATGGTGATGGCCATTGCACCGATCTTGGTGGTCTTCGGCGCCATCTACCACTGGTACCCGAAGGTCACCGGGCGCATGTTCAACGACAAGCTGGGCAAGATCCATTTCTGGATCACCTTCGTCGGCAGTTATGCCATCTACTACCCGATGCACTACCTGGGCTTCATGGGTGTGCCACGCCGCTACTACGCGATCACTGGCACGAACTTCATCCCCGAGTCGGCGCAGTCTTTGAACGCGGCCATCACGATCGCGGCCCTGGTCGTCGGCGCCGCGCAGTTTGTGTTTTTCTACAACATCATCCGCAGTTACTTCAAGGGCGAACCGTCGGGCGACAACCCCTGGAACGCGACCTCACTGGAGTGGCAGACCGAGCACACCCCGCCCACGCACGGCAACTTCGGCAAAGAGCTGCCGGTGGTCTACCGCTGGGCGTATGACTTCAGCGTGCCGGGCGTCAAACACGACTTCATTCCGCAGAACGTGCCGCCCGCCGATGTTCCTGCCGGCGCCTGGGTAGGCCCCGGCGGGGCGGGGAGAGTGGTGTGACGATTACCCTGGCATTCCTCGCCCTGTTGATGGGCGCCGTGGTCTGGTGGCTGGTGAAACAAAGCGTCAACGTGCAGCCCTGGGTTGCGGTGGCCGGGGCGCGTGACGTGCACGGCTCGCTGTTGGCGCAACCTGCGGCGAAGACCGCGCTGTGGGTGTTTCTGGCCGTCGCGACATCGCTGTTTGCCCTGTTTGTCAGTGCCTATGCGATGCGCATCAACTATCTCGACTGGAGTCCGCTGCCGCAGCCCAGGCTGCTGACTTTCAACACGGCGCTGCTGGTGCTGGCCAGTGTGGCGATGCAGTGGGCCGTGATCGCGGCGCGGCGCGGCAACCTGGGCGGCGTGAAGTCGGGGCTGATGATGGCCGGCCTGTTGACGCTGGGTTTTGTGCTCGGGCAATTGATGGTCTGGAAGCAGCTTCATGCCGCCGGCTACTTCCTTGCCAGCAGCGCCGCCACCGGCTTTTTCTACATGTTGACGGCGGTGCACGGCCTGCACGTCCTGGGTGGCCTTGTCGCCTGGACCCGAACATCCGCGCGCGCCTGGCAAGGTGGCAGAGCCCACAGGCTGCAGCTTGCAGTCGAGTTGTGCGCCACCTACTGGCACTTTCTGCTCGTCGTTTGGCTGGCGCTGTTTGCCGTGCTGGCATCCAACTTCCTGGGCTTGGCGATCTGTTCAACTGGCGTGCCGCTGTGACATTGCACGCGCCGCAATCACTCACAAGGGGGACTCCAAGCCATGGCCTCACATGACATGAGCGGTGCCGCGTTACCCCTGTCGCAGCCTCAGGGACTGCGCAGCATTTCCGACGACTTCTCGTCGGACCAGCGCGCGTTCAAGAACGTGCCCTGGGGCAAGCCGATGATGTGGATCTTCCTGCTCAGCGACACCTTCATCTTCGGCAGTTTTCTGATTTCGTACATGACGGTGCGCATGTCCACCACCACGCCGTGGCCCAACCCCAGCGAGGTCTTTTCGTTGACCATGTTCGGCGAAAACGTGCCGTTGCTGCTGATCGCGATCATGACCTTCGTCCTCATCAGCAGCAGCGGCACGATGGCGCTGGCGGTGAACTACGGCTATCGACGCGATCGGCGCACGACCTTCATCCTGCTGGTGATCACGGCCGTGCTTGGCGCAGCCTTTGTTGGCATGCAGGCCTTCGAGTGGTCCAAGCTGATCGAGGAAGGCGTAAGGCCGTGGACCAACCCCTGGGGGGCCCCACAGTTCGGTTCGGCGTTTTTCATGATCACCGGGTTCCACGGCACCCACGTGACGATCGGCGTGATCTTTCTGATCATCGTGGCCGTGAAGGTCCGGCGGGGCGACCTCGACGAAGAGCGGCCGGGCTTCCTGACCGGCCGCCGCGGAAACTACGAGATCGTCGAGATCATGGGCCTGTATTGGCACTTCGTTGATCTCGTGTGGGTCTTCATCTTTGCCTTTTTCTATCTCTGGTAACACGGTCCGGGCGACCTTGCGGGAGCAGCAAATGACACAGACAGCCGAACATCCAGCGGCCACGGCCGCACCTTCTGGCACACACGGTCAGCAGCATCCGCTGGGCATCTATTTCAAGATCTGGGGTCTGCTGTTCGTGCTGAGCATCGCTTCTTACATGGTCGACTACTTCCATGTCCAGGGCCTGCTCAGGTGGAGCCTCATCCTGGTGTTCATGATCTTGAAGGCCGGGCTCATAGTCTCGGTCTTCATGCACATGATGTGGGAGCGGTTGGCGCTGGTGTATGCCATTGTTTTGCCACCGCTGCTGCTGGCCGGGTTGCTGGCCATTGGCGTGTTTGAAGCCAACTACACGTTTCTCACCAGGGGAACGTTTTTCGGCACGGGCGTGGAAGGGACTGCAAAACCATAACCGCCCCCGGCTCGCTGCGCCCGCCCCCGGGGGGGCAGGCCGGTCAAGCCGGTCAGGCCGTACCCGCTGTGTGGCGGCCGATCCCCAAGCGCTGCTGCAGCGTAACGAGCCAGTGTTGAACCGGAGCACCGGTGCCGGCGAGTTCAACTTTTGGATGTGTCTTCAAGATCTTGTCCAGCGTCGCCTCCTGCTGGGGTTCCAGGTCGACGAAGAAGATGTGCTTGCCGTCCTTCAGCGCCTTCTCGAAACGCGCGAAATTGTGGTTGGGCTTCTGGATGCCCATGAAACCGCCCTCCCACGTGCAGAAGCCCAGCAGGATCACCGCCAGGAAGATGAAAGGGACCCAGCCTGCGGCGGTCTGCGTCCAGCCTGCCAGGTAGGCGACGGCCAGGACCAGGAAAGACGCAACCGCACCGATCACGGCGCCACGCGCCGTCGAATGCACCACATCGCTTTTCAGGAAAGACTGCACCGCATGCAGATGCGAATGCTTGGCCACCTCGGCGTCGCTGGCACTGAGCACGTGAATCTGTGGCGTCGAGACGCCGGCCGCCTCCAGCTCTTCCTCGAACAGTTCCAGATCGTCGAGGCTGTCGCTGATGAAGTAGTGACGAAGCATCTTCATGGGTAATTCCTTCCGTGCGTTGCGTTGATCAATCGGCCCGCCCTGGCTGCGCCGCAGCGCTTCAGCGCACCAAGGCAAGAAGCAGCATTTGAAGATCGCCCCGGTAAGACATCAAGAGGCGGTCCAGCAGGAGAAGCGCGAACAGCGCGGCAAGGTACTGGATGGAGAACCTGAACATCCGTCGCGCCAGCGCGTCGCTGTAGCGCGCGTTCAGTTGCCATGCATAGGCAACAAATCGAAGGTTCAGCGCCAGCGCGCCCAGCAGGTACAGCGGACCGCTCATGCCGCTGACATACGGCAGCACACAGACCACCGCCAGCGCCAGGGTGTAACCCAGCATGTGACGGCGCGTATAAGCGCTGCCATGGGTGACCGGCAGCATCGGTATGTTGGCACTGGCGTACTCCTTCTCGCGATACAACGCCAGCGCCCAGAAATGGGGCGGCGTCCAGACAAACACAATCAAGAACAGCAGCATCGCGTCCAGCGTGACCTCACCCGTGATCGCGCTCCACCCCAACACCGGAGGGGCGGCTCCGGCGGCACCACCGATAACGATGTTCTGCGGCGTCAGTGGCTTCAAAAAGACGGTGTAGACCACCGAGTAACCCACAAGCGTGAGCAGGGTCAGAACAGCCGTCAGTGTGTTGACCCCGAACACCAGGATCAGCGTCGCCAGGCAGGCGAGAGCGGCGCCAAACACCGACGCCTGCTGCGCTGTCAACAGGCTCGATGGCAAGGGCCGCGCCCGGGTGCGCGCCATGATGGCGTCGGCCCGCCGGTCCAGCACATGGTTGAATGTTGCGGCCGCGCCCGCTGCGAGCGCGATGCCCAGCGTGGCGCAAACAAAAACCTGGGGTGTGATCGCGCCGGGCGTGGCAAGCAACATGCCCACCAGCGCGGTGAAGACGATCAATGAGACAACACGCGGCTTCGTTAATTCGAAGTAGGCGGCAACAACGGCAAGCCAACGAGGCACCGGTGCGGACGGCGATGCTGGAGAAATCGGTGTTCTTGCCACAGAAAACCCCTTCCCCGGGTGTTGATGCCAAACCACTATACGACCGACGAATCCGCTGTCAATGGGCATCCACCGGCGCGGCCGCTTTTTCTCCGGGCTGGGCGGCCACGCGGTCGGGCAGCCCAAGCGTGATCAGCCAGCACAGGGCCAACATCACGGCCGATCCGATCAGCGACGCCAGCAGGCCGCCCCACTGGTACAGCAGGCCCGACAGCAGCGTGCCGAAAAATCGGCCCCCTGCATTGGCGGCATAGTAGAAGCCCACGTCTTCGGCCGCTTTCTCAGAGCCCGCGTAGGCCAGGATCAGGTAGGAATGCACCGCAGAGTTGATGGCAAACGCAAAGCCGAAAACGCTGAGGCCGGCAACCACCACCCATTCCAGATGGGGCACCTGCATCGCCACCAAAACGGCCAGGCCCATGGGCACCACGGCCAGCACCGCCGACCACCCGCGCGCGGCCGGCACTTCGGTGCTCAGGCCGTCTTCACTGCGGCGCACCAGCGCGGGCGCAAAAGCCTGCACGCCGCCGTAGCCGATGGTCCACAGCGCCAGAAAAGCGCCGACCATCGTGAAGGTCCAGCCCGAGCTGTACAGAAAAACCGGCACGCCGACCACGAACCACACGTCGCGGGCGCCAAAGAGCGCCACCCGCGCAGCGGCCAGCAAGTTGATGCCGCGATTTTTCGCAAACAACTCTTTCGCTGACTTGGAAGCCTGGCGTTTGCCCATCAGCGGTGGCACGAAGCTGAGCACGCCAACCAGCACCAGCGCCAACAGAGCGGCCATCAACCACAGCGCGGTCTGAAACCCCACCGCCTGCAGCAGCAGGCCGCCGAGGAAAAAACCCACGCCCTTCATCGCGTTTTTGCTGCCGGTGAAAAAAGCCACCCACTTGAAGAGCCGGCCTGAACCCGAACCGGCCGAACCGGCCGAACCGGCAGCGTCGGCCGTCAGTTTGATGGCCGACTTGCTGGCGGTTTTCGTGAGATCTTTCGCCACGCCGCAGATGCCCTGCGCGCACACCACCCAGGCCACCGACATCACCGCCGTCCAGTGGGGCGACAGTGCAGACAGCAAAAGAAAACCCGTGATCTGCGTGGCCAGCCCCACGGCCAGCATGCGCTTGATGCCGTAGCGCGTGGCCAGCCAGCCGCCGATGAGATTGGCGACCACGCCCATGGCTTCGTACAGCAGGAACAGAAAGGCCAGGGTGAAAGGCGAATAGCCCAGGCCGTAGAAGTGCAGCAGCACCAGCATGCGCAGCGCTCCGTCGCTGAGCGTGAAGCCCCAGTAAGCGGCCGTGACGATGGCGTAGTTGCGTGTGCCTTTGTCAAAGGCCATGTGCGTGCATGTGGCAAGCCAGGTCGACCATGCGGCAGGCATAAGCCATCTCGTTGTCGTACCAGGCATAAACCTTGAGCATGGTGCCGTCGGTGACCAGGGTGGACAGCGCGTCGATGACGGCCGAGCGGGTGTCGCCGGCGTAATCGGCGCTGACCAGTGGGCGTTCTTCATAGCCCAGGATGCCGGCCAGCGGGCCCCGCGCCGCCAGCGCGAAGAGGCGGTTCACTTCCTCGGCTGAGGTCTCGCGCTGCAGTTCAAACACGCAGTCGGTGAGCGATGCGTTGAGCACCGGCGCCCGCACCGCATGGCCGTTGAGTTTGCCTTTCAGTTCGGGGTAGATCAGCGTTATGGCGGTGGCGCTGCCGGTGGTGGTGGGCGCCAGGCTCAACATGGCGCTGCGCGCGCGGCGCAGGTCTTGGTGCGGCGCATCGACCATCAGGTTGGTGTTGGTGGGGTCGTGAATCGTTGTGATCTGGCCATGCCGGATGCCGATGCTTTCATGCACCACCTTCACCACCGGCGCCAGGCAGTTGGTGGTGCACGAAGCCGCCGTTACGATGCGGTGCCGGGCCGGGTTGTAAAGGTGGTGGTTGACGCCGACCACGATGTTCAGCACGGGTGTGTTTTCATGCGCCACCTTCACCGGCGCCGCCACCACCACACGTTTGGCGCCACGGTCAAGATGGCCCTGCAGGGTTTCGGCCGTCAGGAACTTGCCGGTGCATTCCAGCACCAGGTCCACCCCCAGTTCGCCCCAGGGAATCTCGGCCGCTGTGGCGTGTGAGGAAAACGAAAATTCGCTTTCGTTGATGCGGATGCGGTGGTCGCCGCCGGCAGCGATGTCGGCACGCCAACGGCCTTGCACGCTGTCAAAGGCCAGCAAATGTGCGGTGGCTGCCGCGCCGCCTTTCAGTTCGTTCAGGTGCACCACCTGCAGGCGGTTGCCCGCGCGCGGGTCGTCCGCTGGCCGTTCGGCTGCGCCCCGAGCGGCACGCAGGGCCAAACGGCCGATGCGGCCCATGCCGTTGATGCCCACTTTCATGTTGCTCTCCCGTGCGGACGCAATGGCGCCCTTGAGGTTTTACCGTCATGAAATCGTAGCCGGTCGCCGTGACGGGTTTGTGACGGGATTGCGGGCGGGAGCGGCGCGCGGCGTCGCCCAGCGCGGCTTTCAGACCGTTGTCGTATGCACAGAAGCCTGCGCGCGATGCAGCGAAAATTGCTGCACCAGTGGGGTCTCGCTGCCATGAAACAGTGCCACGCCGTTGGCATCGGGCGGGGCGTGCACGAGGTCGCTGATGACGACCGTGCCATCGTCGGCAAACAGCTCCAGCGTGCTGCCATCGGCCCAAACCT